>NZ_JBFODC010000032.1:0-41894 GCF_040908105.1 Aeromonas sp. R7-2
TGTGAGTGCCCACACAGATTGCTTGATTCAAATTGTTAAAGAGCGACGCAGCTTTTGGCTGCTGCGGGAGTGGCATTCTACTCAACCGCCTTCTCGAGTCAAGCCTTATTTTCAAAGGCTTTTCGAGGCTACCGACCGGCTTGTTTGCGTTGCCGCTTGCCCTGTCGATGGAGGCGCATTATAGGGAGCGAATTCGTTCTGGCAACCCCTCCCATGCAATAAAATTGCAAAAATCGGCACTTTTTTAGTTATTCATATCCAAGCACAGCTTTTATACAAACTTATCCACAGAAACCGGTGTCGTCTTGCTAGAATGGCCGAAAACAAGGAGGCCAAGATGGACTTGCGACTAAGACCTTACAAGGGAAAATGCCCGCAACTGGGCAATCGGGTATATGTGGATCCCTGCGCCACCCTGGTGGGGGATATCCAGCTGGGCGACGATGCGAGCATCTGGCCCATGGTGGCCGCCAGAGGGGACGTCAACCATATCCACATCGGTGCGCGCAGCAACATTCAGGACGGTACAGTGCTGCACCTGACCCGCAAGAGTGCCAGCAACCCTGGCGGCTATCCGCTGCTTATCGGCGAAGATGTCACGGTCGGACACAAGGCGATGCTGCATGGCTGCACCATAGGCGACCGGGTACTGGTCGGCATGGGTGCTATCCTGCTGGATGGGGTGATCGTTGAAGACGATGTGATGATCGGGGCGGGCAGCCTGGTGCCACCAGGCAAGCGGCTCGAGGCCGGCTTTCTTTATATGGGCAATCCCGTCAAGCAGGCCCGCCCTCTCAAGCCGGCCGAGATCGCCTTCCTGAAGACCTCGGCCGACAATTATGTGCTGCTCAAGGATGAATACCTGCAAGAGGCCTGACCCTGCAGCCACAAACAGGAAGCCCGGCATGATGCCGGGCTTCTCTGCTTACTATAGCTAGCCAATCACTGTGGTCAGGATCAGTGGGCCTGATCCCAGTTGTCACCAGTACCCGCTTCCACGACCAGCGGCACATCCAGTTCGGCCGCACCCGACATCTTCTCTTTGATGAGGGCGATGTACTCTTCCAGCTTCTCTTCGCGGATCTCGAACACTAGTTCATCGTGTACCTGCATCAACATGCGGATCGACTCGTCTTCAATGCCCCGGATCCAGCCATCCACGTTGATCATGGCGCGCTTGATGATGTCGGCAGCGGTGCCCTGCATAGGTGCGTTGATGGCGGCCCGTTCGGCCGCCTTGCGCAGACCGGCGTTGCGGGACTTGATATCCGGCAGATAGAGGCGACGGCCAAACAGGGTTTCGACATAGCCCTGGGCGTCCGCCTGCTGGCGGGTACGCTCCATGTACTCCAGCACCCCCGGGTAGCGCTCGAAGTAGAGATCCATGTACTTCTGCGCCTCGGCACGGCCGATACCCAGCTGCTTGGCCAGACCGAAGGCGCTCATGCCATAGATGAGACCGAAGTTGATCGCCTTGGCGCTGCGACGCATGTCGCTGGTCACCGCATCGAGCGCGACGCCGAACACCTCGGCGGCGGTCGCCTTGTGGATGTCCTTGCCCTCGGCGAAGGCGGTCAGCAACCCCTTGTCACCGGAGAGGTGGGCCATGATGCGCAGCTCGATCTGGGAGTAATCCGCCGCCACCAGCTTGTAACCGGCGCACGGAATGAAGGCCTGCCGAATGCGGCGCCCCTGTTCGTTGCGCACCGGAATGTTCTGCAGGTTGGGGTCGGTGGACGACAGTCGACCGGTCGCCGCCACCGCCTGATGATAGGAGGTGTGCACCCGCCCGGTCTGCGGCTTGATCATCAGAGGCAGCTTGTCGGTGTAGGTGGACTTGAGCTTGGCCAGCCCACGGTGTTCCATCAGCAGTTGCGGCAGCTCATAGGTCTCCGCCAGCTCGGCCAGCACCTCTTCCGCAGTGGATGGCGCTCCCTTGGGGGTCTTTTTGATGATCGGCAGCCCCAGCTTGGTGAAGAGGATTTCCCCAAGCTGCTTGGGCGAGGAGAGATTGAACTCCTGCCCGGCCAGCTCATGGGCCTGCTTCTCCAGCTCTGCCAGACGCACTTCGATCTCCTGGCTCTGCTGGTGCAGCAACTTGGGCTCGATGGTGGTACCGAGTCGCTCCATCCGTGCCAGAACCGGCAGCAGCGGCAATTCGATCTCGCTGAATACCTTGGCAAGGCCCGGCTCGGCAGAGAGCTTGCCCCACAGCGTCTGATGCAGACGCAGGGTGATGTCGGCATCTTCCGCCGCGTAAGGGGCCGCCTGCTCCAGCTCGATCTGGTTGAAGGTGAGCTGCTTGACCCCCTTGCCAGCAATGTCCTCGAACGAGATGGTCTCGACGTTCAGATACCTGCGGGCCAGGGAATCCATGTCGTGGCGGCTGGCGGTAGAGTTGAGCACATAGGACTCGAGCATGGTGTCGTAGGCGATACCCTGCAGCTCGATACCGTGGTTGAGCAGCACGTTGCGATCGTACTTGAGGTTCTGCCCCACCTTGAGACGGGCCGGATCTTCCAGCAGCGGCTTGAGCTTGCCCAGCACCAGCGCTTCGCTCAGCTGGACAGGCGCTCCCAGATAATCATGGCCGAAGGGCACGTAGGCCGCCTTGCCCGGCTCGATGGCAAAGGAGACGCCAACGACGCGCGCTTCCATATAGTCGAGACTGGTGGTCTCGGTGTCGAAGGCAAACAGCGGCGCCGCCTGCAACCGTGCCAGCCACTCGTCGAATTCGGCCTCATCCAGGATGCAGCGATAGTCGGTTTCGATGGCGGCTGCCGGGGCGGCGCCTTCCTCATCACTTTCGGCTTCGCTCTCCTCAGCGCCACCGGACTCCAGCTCTTTGATCAGGTTGCGCAGCTCATACTCGCGATAGACCGCCAGCAGAGCCTCTTTGTCGATGGGGCCAAGCTGCAACTCTTCCAGGCTCTGTTCCAGCGCCACGTCGGTCTTGATGGTGGCCAGCACATAGGAAAGGCGCACCTGCTCTTCCTGCTCGCGGAACTTGTCGGCGAACGCCTTGGAGCCACGGAAGCCGAGCGCCGCCACCTTGTCGAGGTTGGCGGCGATCTCGTCGATGCTGCCTATCCCCTGCAACAGAGCCAGTGCGGTCTTCTCGCCGACACCTGTCATGCCGGGAATGTTGTCCACCTTGTCCCCCATCAGCGCCAGGTAATCGATGATGAGCTCGGGCGGTACGCCGAACTTCTCGATCACCCCTTCCCGATCGGTCTTCACATCCTTCATGGTGTCGATCAGGGTGACATGGTCGGAGACCAGCTGCGCCATGTCCTTGTCACCGGTGCTGATGAGCACAGGCAACTGTTTCTCGGTCGCCTGACGGGCCAGGGTGCCGATCACGTCGTCAGCCTCCACCCCTTCGACCATCAGGAAGGGGAAACCCATTGCCTTGATCATCTGGTGGATAGGGGCGACCTGGCTGCGCAGATCGTCCGGCATGCTGGCGCGTGTTGCCTTGTATTCGGGATAGATGTCGTCGCGGAAGGTCTTGCCCTTGGCGTCGAACACCACGGCCACGTGGCAGTCGGGGTACTGCTTGCGAAGGCTGCGCATCATGTTGGCCATGACACGGACGGCGCCGCTAGGCAAGCCGGTCGAGGTGCGCAGATCGGCCTGCTGCGAGGCAAAGAAGGCGCGGTAAAGATATGAAGATCCGTCGACCAGAATAAGAGGATTGCTAGAGGCCATGAAAATCGTCCTGCCAAGAATAAACAGCCGCTAGGATGCCACAGGGCCCGCACCACACCAAGGGGACTCCCACCATCACCCCGGCGCACCGGTGGGGCATATTGCTGTGGATAACTCTGTGCTCAAAAATGGCACCATTGCATCACGGCCGTGACAAATCTGTGGATTAAAACAAAAAATATCTTTTAAAACACTATGTTGAGATCATGAAAACTCAACATGACACACGCATCATGATCTCGATCAATGTGGAAAAAAATTCAAGAGGGGTGCTGAGGCAGGATCCAAAACGAAACAATCCTAGCACAGGGAGATGACTTGACCAGCGGAGGTCGAACGATAACCATACAAAAGTACAACAATCTACCCTGGCTCACATTTTCAACAACGAGGAGTCTGTCATGAAAAAAGTGGCCGTGATCTTGAGTGGTTGTGGCGTGTTTGACGGCGCTGAAATCCACGAGGCCGTCATCAGCCTGCTGGCGCTGGCCCGTCAGGGAGCATCCGTTCAATGCTTCGCCCCCAATGTCCCTCAGCTTCATGTCATCAATCACCTGACCGGCGAGGTCAGCGAGGGAGAGAGCCGCAACGTGCTGGTCGAGGCGGCCCGCATCTGTCGCGGCCAGATCAGGGATGCGGCTGAACTGGATGCAGCCGACTTCGACGCCCTGCTGGTGCCGGGCGGCTTCGGCGCCGCCAAGAACCTGTGTGACTTCGCCATCAAGGGCGCAGAGTGCCGCATCCAGCCGGATGTGCTGAAGGCTTGCCAGAGCTTTGCCAGAGCCGGCAAACCGGCCGCCTACATCTGCATCGCACCGGCCATGATCCCGCTCATCTATGGGGCAGGCACCCTGGCCACCATTGGCAACGACGAGGGCGCCGCCAACGCCATCGAAGCCATGGGTGGCAGTCATCTCGACTGCCCGGTGAGCGAATTCGTGGTGGATCAGGAGCGCAAGGTCATCTCCACTCCTGCCTACATGCTGGCCAACAATATTGTGGAGGCGGCGGACGGCATCGAGAAGACCGTCAAACAGCTACTGGCACTCTGATTGCCCGGCAGACCAAAACAAGCGGGCCGCTCAAGGAGCGGCCCGCTTTCATTCCGGTCAGTCTAGACGGGATCAGATGGCATCGCCCATCTGGTCCATCTTGCCCAGCAGGGCACGCAGACGCTCTTGCCAGGCAACGTGCTCGTTGCGCAGTTGGTGGTTTTCGTCTTGCAGCTTGCTGTTCTGCTCTTTCAGCTCGTCCAGCTCCATCTTCAGCAAGGAGATGTTGTCGACGGCGGATTGTACTTTGGATTCGAGTTGCTCAAGGACTTCTAGTGACATATGCATACCTGTATGTTCAATTGCGATGCCCCACAGAGGGCGATTCAAGCGCGTGGAGCCAGCATACCCTGATGCGCTCGGCACAAACAAGCCAGCACGTTGCAAAATGCGCCCTGCGGCCCGGTATTGCTTAAATATGCGTCGGTTTTTCTCGCAGGCAGCAGGAACCTCGATCCCGGGCGTCCGCCGTGGCACAACCCGCCCTCCTGCCGATGCCGCCATCAGCCATGCAAGGCGATGAAGCCCCCCATCATCAGACAGGCCACGGCGTACATCAACAGGCCGTAGAGCAGGTTCCAGCGCAGCAGCAGCCCGGCGCTCAGGTTGTAGCGGGACGCCAGTGCCAGATTGGAGCCGGAGAGCGGGCTCGTCCCGGTCGCCAGCCCCCACCCCATGAGGAAGCACATGCCAAGCAGGCTGGGATCCGGTGCCAGCGGCCAGAGCAGCGGCGCCACCCCCGAGATGCTGATGAGAGGATGCACGCCCACTATGGCCACCAGGAAGATCAGCAGCAGGGTCAGACAGGCTTCCAGCCAGCCGAAGTGGTTGAACAGCGGCAGGCCGTGGCCACTGCCAAAGTCCAGTACTGACAGCGCGCTGTTGATGCCAGCCGCCAGCAGGCCGGCCCCCAGAAACAGCACAAGCTGGCCACCGATGGCCGGGAAGCGCTCAACCACCTGGCGCTTGAGAGCAGCCCCTCGCCCCGCTTGCGGCATGAACAGCAAGGCCAGCAAGGGCGCCACCAGGGCGATCACCGCCAGAATGCTGAGTCCGGGCCAGAAACGGTGGATCACCAGCACCAGCAGTGCCAGGGTCACCGGTAGCCCCAAGGTCTGGAGCCGCAGCGGATAACCTTCAAAGGTCTCCACGCCGAGCCGCTCTACCTGCCAGGCCGTCAGCCCCATGGCCAGCAAGGCCGCCAGTATGCCAAAAGGCAGTATGCTGCCCAATTGCAGACCCGGTGCATAGGTGAGGGCCACTGCCATGGCGACGAAGAAGGGGGACCAAAATGCAGCCGCACAGAAGATCCGGCTCAGCACCATGACCTGACGCCGCTCCAGCGTCCCGTTGCGCTCCAGCCGATCGCCGATGATGAAGAGCACCGAAAGATTGATGACGGCCCCCAGTAGATTGAGGCTGGCCATGGTGCTCCACAGCCCCTTGCGACCGGACCAGGAGGCGGTGCCGGTCAAGAGGCCGGAGGTAGCCAGATTGAGGGTGCTCACTGCGGCAAACATGGTCAGCATGTTGATGTTCGGCAAGAGCCAGTCACCTGGGCTGAGGCTGGCCCCCCGCCACCAGGAAAAGAGCAGCAGCAGGAGCGCCGCGCCGTAGAGGGCCAGCGCCTGGCGCCGTGCGGCACCCACCAGCCAGGGCCAGGTGAGCAGGGAGGCGGCCCAGGCCGCGATGGCGGCGGGCCAGGGGGAGAAGTCCAGATAAAGGTGCAGCAGGTTGAGCAGCCACATCCCCAGGATCAGAAAGCCTGACCAGCGCTTGACCATACAACGGCCTCGGTCAGGGGATCAGAGGCACTGATCCATGTCCAGGGAAGGTTTGTCGCACTCGGGGCGGCCCACAATCCTGGCGGGCACGCCAGCGACCGTGGTGTGAGGCGGCACCGGGTTGATCACCACGCTGCCGGCACCGATCTTGGCGCCGACGCCCACCTCGATGTTGCCGAGCACCTTGGCCCCCGCCCCTATCATCACCCCTTCCCGGATTTTGGGGTGACGATCGCCACTCTCCTTGCCGGTCCCCCCCAGAGTCACACTCTGAAGGATGGAGACGTCGTTCTCGATGACGGCGGTTTCGCCGACCACGATACCGGTGGCATGGTCAAACATGATGCCCTTGCCGATGCGGGCGGCCGGGTGTACATCCACGCCGAACACCACGGAGATCTGGTTTTGCAGATAGAGCGCCAGGGCACGGCGTCCCTGACGCCACAGCCAGTTGGCCACCCGATACCCCTGAAGAGCATGGAATCCCTTGAGGTAGAGCAGCGGGGTGGAGAAGAGGTCGACCGCCGGGTCGCGATCCTGCACCGCGCAGATGTCGGCGGCCACTGCGGCCAGCAGCTCGGGCTCGCTGCGCAGGGCCAGCTCGATCACTTCCCGCAAGGCGATGGCAGGCATGGTGGTGCTGTCGAGCTTGTTGGCGAGCTGGAAGCTCAGCGCCGAGCGCAAATCCCGGTGATTGAGAATGGTGGAATGAAAGAAGCTGGCCAGCATGGGCTCCTGGGCCGCCATGCTCTGCGCTTCCTGCTGAATTTTTTGCCAGGTTCTGGCAACCAGATCATCCATGTTGCAGCCTACTGTTGTTCAGGGTGAGTGCTTTGTCGTTCTTTTGTCAGCACCGAGATGGGGTCCATGTGAATGATCACATCCATCCGCTCGAAGGCCTGGCGGACGGCCAGTTCAGCCTCGTCGGCTATCTGATGGGCCCTGACCAGAGGCAGTTGATCATCGAGTTCCAGATGCAACTGCACGAAACGGGTCGGCCCGGATTGGCGGGTACGCAGGTCATGTACGCCATGCACCCCCTCTACGGCGCAGCAGAGGGCCATTATTCTCGCTTGTTCCTCCTCTGGCAACTGACGATCGAGCAGGGCCTGCACCGATTCGTAGCCGATATGGACAGCCCCCCACACCAGGAATAGACCGATCAGAATGGCAAACAGGCCGTCGGCCCAGTACCACCCCTGCCCCGCCAGCACCAGTGCCACCAGCACGCCGCCATTGAGCAGCAGGTCGGAACGGTAGTGCAGCATGTCGGCCTTGATGGCCACACTGTTGGTCTTGCGGATGACAAAGCCCTGGAAGCTCACCAGCAGCAGGGTCAGCACGATGGAGCCGACGCTGACCCAGATCCCGGCCTCCAGGCGCACCACGGGCACCTGATTCAGCATCGACGAGATGCCGTGCATCACCAGCAGCAAGGCGGACCCCGAGATGAAGGCCGACTGCACCAGACCCGCCAGGGACTCCGCCTTGCCGTGGCCGAAGCGATGCTCTTCGTCGGCAGGGGCCAGCGCATAACGGATGGCCAGCAGATTGATGAGAGAGGCGCTGATGTCCATGAAGGAATCGGTCAGGGATGCCAGCAGGCTGGATGAATCCGTCATCAGCCAGGCGATCAGTTTGCCCAGGATGAGCAGGGTGGCGGTGGTCACAGCGGCCATGCTGGCCAGGGTGACCCAGCGGGAATAGTGTTGGTGGCTCAAAACCGGCTTTCCTCCGACGCGTAAAAACTTATTATACCCTGACCCGGACGTCAGTTTGGCGTGCAAAATCAACAGAGTGACTCCCAGATGAACAAAATACTCCTGGTCGACGACGATCTCGAACTGACCCAGCTGCTCACCGAAATCCTGACCCTGGAGGGGTTTGAGGTCACCGTCGCCGAGGATGGGGAAGAGGGATTGCTGCGACTGGCAGAACAGGCTTTCGACCTGGTGCTGCTGGACGTCATGATGCCCAGACTCAACGGTTTCGCGATGCTGACCCGGCTGCGCAAGACCCACGACACCCCGGTGTTGATGCTGACCGCCCGTGGCGACAGCCAGGATCGGGTCAACGGGCTGGAGGCCGGTGCCGACGACTATCTCGCCAAGCCGTTCGACGACAGGGAGCTGCTGGCCCGGGTGCGCGCCATCCTGCGTCGAACCCAGAGCCAGGCTCCCCAGCGCGGAGCCCCGGACGAGCTGAGATTCATGGATCTGGTGCTGCAGCCCGGCCTGCAACAGGCTCGCTGCGACGATCAGTTGCTGGAACTCACCGCCACCGAGTTCGGCCTGCTGGAGTGCCTGCTGCGCAATCCGGGCCAGATCGTCAGCAAGGGCCTGCTCTCCGAGCAGGTGCTGGGCAAGAAGCTCGAACCCTTCGATCGGGCCATCGACATGCACCTGAGCAACCTGCGCAAGAAGCTGCCGGAGCGGGCCGACGGCCAGCCCCGCTTCAAGACGGTGCGGGGACGAGGCTACCTGTGGCTGGAGCAGGCATGAAATCGGCCCGCACCTTCAACGGCCTGTCCACCCAGATCTTCCTCTGGTTCTGGTTCATCCTGCTGCTGGTCGTGGCCGCGGTGGTGATCCTCCCCACCCTGGACCCCCGCAATATCATCCCGCTGCCGGCCCACGAGGTCACCCGTCTCAACAACAACCTGGCGGCGCTGCAACGGGGCGCGGATCCCGAGCAGGATTTCGATCTGGCCAAGGCCATCGATGCCGCGGGCCTCTTGCCGGTGGACAACATCTATCTACGCGATGCCAAGGGGCAGATGCAGTCCAGCACCCGGCTGAGCAAGTTCGTGATCCGTTTCATGCTCGACTCGGACAACCCGGCCAAGCCCATGCTGGGCAGCGAACACCAGCGCGCCATCGCCGGCCCCTTCCAGATGGTCCATCACGGCCAGACCTATCACGTCTATTTCGGTCTGAACGTCGAAAACTCCTACCTGTTCCTCTTCATCCAGATCCTGGATCACCCCATCCAGATCCTGGGCATCGCCATGCTGGTCAGCACCCCGCTCTGTCTGTTGCTCGCCTGGCGCCTGACCCGCCCCATACTGCAGTTGCAGCAGTCGGTCTCCCAACTCGCCCAGGGCAACCTGGAAATACAGATCCCCAACCTGGGGCGGCGCGACGAGATAGGCCAGCTGGCCGAACATGTCAGTCGCATGGTCGATACCCTCAAGGACATGATCCAGAAGCAGAAGCAGCTGCTCTCCGACATCTCCCACGAGCTGCGCAGCCCCCTGACCCGCATCCAGCTCGCACAGGCGCTGATCCGCCGCAAGCAGGGGGACAGCGCCGAGCTGGCGCGCATCGAAGGGGAGATAGCCCGGCTCGACAAGCTGATAGGGGATCTGCTGGATCTGTCGCGGGTGCAGCAACATGTGGAGGCGCCGGTGACGCTGCCCCTGGCGGAGCTGCTGGAGCCCATCCTGGATGACGCCATGTTCGAGGCAAACCAGAACGGCAAACAGCTCAGGCTCCCTTCCCTGCCCGCCGAATCCCTCACCATGTGGCCGGAACTGCTGGCGCGCGCCCTGGAAAATCCCCTGCGCAACGCCCTCAAGTATGCCCGCGAGTTCATCAAGGTGGACTGGTACCGGGAGGGACGGGAATGGGTGATGACCATACGGGATGACGGCCCTGGCGTGCCGGTGGAGCAGCAGCCCCGGTTGTTCCTGCCCTTCTTTCGGGTGGACGATGCCCGCAACACCAAGACCGGGGGCACTGGTCTCGGCCTTGCCATCGCCGCCGAGGCGATCCAGCGTCATGGGGGGACCATCCGGGCCAGCAGCAATCAGCCGACCGGACTGGTCATCACCATCCGTCTGCCCATGCCCTGACCTCCCCCTTTTCATCGGCACGGGTGCTGGGTATGCTGGCGCCCGTTTCGCACCAGTCCAGGATCCTTCCATGCTCGATATCGTGCTCTACCAACCGGAAATCCCCCCCAACACCGGCAACATCATTCGCCTCTGCGCCAATACCGGCTACCGGTTGCACCTGATAGAGCCCCTGGGGTTCGAGTGGGATGACAAACGGGTCAAGCGGGCCGGGCTCGACTATCACGAGTTTGCCGACGTCAAGCGCTGGCCTGACTATGAGGCGTTTCTGGCGGCCGTCGCCCCCCAACGGGTCTTTGCCTGCACCACCAAGGGACGCACCGCCCACTCGGCGGCCCGGTTTGCCCCCGGTGACGCCCTGCTGTTCGGGCCCGAGAGCCGAGGCCTGCCCATGGAGATCATCGAGAGCCTGCCATTCGAGCAGCGGCTGCGCATTCCCATGCTGCCCCAGAGCCGCAGCATGAATCTGGCCAACGCCGTCGCGGTGTTCGTCTACGAGAGCTGGCGACAGTTCGACTATTCAGGCTCGCTCTGACCGCTGACGATATTGGCAAGGCGGCCAGGATTCAGACTGACTGCGCCGTCCCCTGCCCCGCCAGCAGCCGTCCACCCCGCTCCAGTCGCCAGCAGAGCCAGCCCAGCGTCAAGCCACGACCTGCCATCAGGGCACTCATGGCGGCCCACAGGGCCGCCACACCCCATCCCTGGCAGAGCCACCAGATGGGAAAGAAGCCGGCAAACACCGCCACCAGCATGCTGTTGCGCATCTCCCGGGCCCGGGTGGCGCCGATAAAGACCCCGTCCAGCAGGAAGCACCAGACCGCCAGCAGCGGCATGGCCACCAGCCAGGGGAGCTGACGTTGCGCCTCGGCGATCACCGCCGGTATGTCGGTAATGTGGCGGATGAGCCAGTGGCCCCCCAGGGCAAACGAGAGGGTGAATGCCAGGGCGATCAGCAGCGCCCAGCCCAGATTGAGGACGATGGCCTCTCGCAGCAGCGGCCGATCGCGCCGCCCGATGGCGCGCCCTACCATGGCTTCCACCGCATAGGCAAATCCATCCAGCCCGTAGGAAATCAGCATCAGGAAATTGAGCAGCACCGCATTGGCGGCCACCGCCACATCCCCCAGCCTGGCCCCCTGGAGAGTCATGAACACGAAGCAGAGTTGCAGGCACAGGGAGCGGATGAAAATATCCCGGTTCAGGGCGAGCAGCCGCAGCAGGGCCGGCCACTGGCGCCAGCGCTGCCAGGCGTTGTGCCACACCCCGGGATCAAGTCGGCGCAGATGCCGGCTCACCAGCCAGAACCCCACCCCGAGCGTGCTGTAATCCGCCAGCAGGGATGCTGCGGCCACCCCTTTCACCTGCCAGCCCAATCCCAGCACGAACCAGGCGTCCAGCACCATGTTGACGAGATTGCCCAGGATCAGCAGCAGCATGGGACTGCGTGCATCCTGCATGCCCAGCAACCACCCCATGATGACCAGATTGCACAAGGCCGCCGGGGCGCTCCAGATCCGCACCGATACATACTGACCGGCATAGGTCTGTACCTCGGAAGAGCCGCCACCGAGGGCGATGATGGCAGGCAGGAACGGCAGCAACAGGAGCAACAGCGCCATGCCCAGTCCGATCGCCAAGCCCAGGGCCCGCGCCAGGGTGTCGAGCTGCCCTTCGGCATGGGCTGCACCCTGAGCCTGGGCAGTCAGCCCTGTGGTGGACATGCGCAGGAAGCCAAGCAGCCAGAACAGCAGATTGATGAAGGTCGCACCGACCGACACGCCGCCGAGAAACCAGGCCTGGCCAAGATGACCGATCACCCAGGTGTCCACCAACCCCAGCAAGGGTGTGGTGACGTTGGAGAACACCATGGGCAGGGCCAGGGCGAAGACGGCTCTGTGGCGGCGAGGATCCTTCAGCCAGGCGGGAATCAGCATGGTGCGCGCCGGGATCACTCGCCAGCCAGCCGCACGATGCGCGCGAAGTCGGCCACCATGGCCTGCATGTCCACGTGGGGCACCTCACCCGGTGCCACTTTGGGTCGGAAGGTGGCCACCAGCTTCCCCTCGGGGTTGATCAGCACGATGGAGGCGGAGTGGTCGATCAGGTAGTCCTTGCGATCCCCTTCCACGATGGAATAGACCAGCCCCAGATTGCGGACCAGAGGAAAGAGGGCACTGTGAGGTGCGGTCGCCGCCTTGAACTCGGGCTCGAAGAAGGCGGTATAGCTCTTCAGGCGGGCGCTGTCATCCCGCTGGGGATCCGCCGAGATGAATACCACCTGGCTAGTGGGGGCTATCTTCTTCAACGCCGGATAGACGCTGCGCAGATCCGCCAGCGTGGTCGGACAGACATCCGGGCAGTAGGTGTAGCCGATGAACAGAAAGCTCCAGTGTCCCGTCAGGTTGGCAGGGGTAAAGGGCTGTGCATCCGCATCCGTGAGGGTAAACGGGTTGATGTCTCGCCCCGCCGGGTAGTAATCGGCCTGTTCCGGCACCGCGGGCTGACTCCAGTAATAAGTCGCAGCAATGGCGCCGATGAACAGCAACAGCAGCAGGTAAAAACGTGGTTTAACCATATAAAACAAAGCCTTGCTTATGTTAGAAGCCCAGGGGGCAAAACCGGTAGGGGTCATTGTAACCCGCCCACCCCCGCCGCTGGCTAGTCTTGCATCCCGGCGGGAAAGCGTCTGTGCCATGGATCAGCCGCATCGGCGCCAAAACAAGAGCCCCGCTCTGGCGGGGCTCTTGTCTGTACAGGAAGAGGGATCAGGGCCGCAGCCTGTGCTGCGGCTGGGCACGTCTCAGGGGGACGCGCAGCGGGATGACGGGGGCAGTCCAGGGCTCATCCGGCAATCCGATGTCGTGATGACGGCGAAACAGACGAACCAGGCGGACAATCTTGTCTTTGGGGCACCCAAGCCAGATGGTCCAACCATCTCCCTTGTGATAGACCCAGAGCGCATAGAACCATGTCATCCGACTGCCCTTGATGAATCGGGTGATGGAAGATGCGGGCGCTGCGGCCGGCACCGGATCCCACGGCGAGCTTGAAGCCATACCTGTCCTCCTTGCTCAACAGGTCACGCTGACGGGTCTCTTTGTCCCCAACGACGAACCAACCACGGCAGCGTACTGACTGTACGAGTCCCCAGTCTGAGGCGACTCTCCCTTCTGCGCACCGACTCGGCGATCATGCATCCCTGCCATGGCGTACTGCCCGGTGCGACTCCCCCTTCCCTGATCACCGACCATGACAGGGGCCTTATCAAAGGATATATCCGAAATGCATGTCGTGCGGCGAGACTGTGCGCACAGGAAGGAGAAGCGAAAAGGTGGGGAGGAAGATGCCATCGGCAGATGAAAATGAAGAGGCCTCCCGCAGGAGGCCTCTTCATCGCATCGGATGCTTACATCCAGTCGGCGTTGCGGATCACGCCGACCGCCAGGCCCTCTATGGTAAGGTGCTGACTGGCGAGATCCACCTCGATGGGGGAGAGCTCTTCGTTTTCCGGCAGCAGCCACACCTGGCTGCCCTTGCGCTGGAAGCGCTTGACGGTGACGTCTTCGTCCAGACGTGCCACCACGACCTGGCCGTTGCGTACCTCCTGGGTCTTGTGTACCGCCAGCAGGTCCCCGTCCATGATGCCGATGTTCTTCATGCTCATGCCCTGCACCCGCAGCAGGAAGTCTGCCCGCGGGTGGAACAGGGCGGGATCCACCTGGTAGTGGCTCTCGATGTGTTCCTGGGCCAGGATGGGTTCCCCGGCCGCCACCTTGCCAATCAGTGGCAGGCCGTTTTCTTCAGGCTGCACGTCCTCTTCTTCGAGCAGCAGACGAATGCCGCGGGACGTACCCGGCATGATCTCGATGACCCCTTTTTTGGCCAGGGCCTTCAGATGTTCTTCGGCCGCGTTGGCCGACTTGAAGCCAAGCTTCTGGGCAATCTCGGCGCGAGTCGGCGGCATGCCGGTCTCGTTCATGTTCGCCTTGATGAGCTCGAGTACTTCAGCCTGGCGAGGGGTAAGGGGTTTCATAGCATGGGCACCTGTCTTTTTATACAGCACACTGGCAGTATATACAGTGCTGGGGCCAAGGCAAGGCGCAACTGGCATTTGTCGCGACCCGACGCACATTTGTCCCTCCCCCTGCTCTGAAGTGCCGACTCATCGTACCTCTCGGCGACAAGCAGCCGGTGATTTGCTATGCTCACGCCGCATTTTTTTGGAGAGCAGACGCACATGTCCCTTGGACAGAAGATATCCAGAGCCATCCTGCAATGGCCGGTCAGCGGCTTGGTCAATCACAAGAGCCTACCGGAAAACCCCATCACCGAGCTCAAGCTGGATCCGGCCAGACCCATCGTCTATGCCCTGAAGACCAGCTCGATCACCGACCTGATGACCCTGCAACAGTGCTGCGAGGATCTCGGCCTGCCCGGCCCCTTCACGCCGCTGGAGCTGAACGGTCAACTGCTGCCACGCTACGTCTGTCTGGATCGTCCGCCTCCCCTGTTCGGCACGCGCAACAAGCCGCTCCCCTTCCTGCAGGAGTTCCACCAGCTGCTGGACCTGCACAAGCAGGATCCGGCGCTGGATATCCAGGTGGTCCCCGTCACCCTGTTCTGGGGCCGCGCCCCGGGCCGGGAAGGCGAGGAGGCCTCCGGCTGGAACATCATCAGCAGCCTGGCGCCAAACCGCCTGAAGAAGGCGCTGATCGTGATCCTGAAAGGGCGCGAGAACCTGGTGCGCTTCTCCCCGCCCCTCTCCCTGCGCTACATGGCGGACAAGCACGGCACCGACGAGGCCATCGCCCACAAGCTGGCGCGGGTGGCCCGCACCCACTTCAGCCGCCAACAGCTGGCCGCCACCGGACCCAAGTTGCCGAACCGCAACCTGCTGTTCAAGCAACTGCTGGATTCGAGCGTGATCCAGCAGGCCATCGAGGAGGAGGCCAGACGGGAAGGGATCAGCCTGGAGAAGGCGCAAAAGCGTGCCCACGGCTACATGGACGAGATCGCCTCCAATTTCTCCTATCGGTTGATCCGCCTCGGGGAGAGTTTCCTCGGCTGGCTGTGGAACAAGCTCTATCGCGGCCTCTCGGTCAACGGAGCAGAGCAGGTGCGCCAGCTCGCCCAGGAAGGGCACGAGATCGTCTACGTCCCCTGCCATCGCAGCCACATGGATTACCTGCTGCTCTCCTACGTCATCTACCACCAGGGCATGGTGCCGCCCCACATCGCGGCGGGCATCAACCTCAACTTCTGGCCGGCGGGCCCCATCTTCCGCCACGGCGGCGCCTTCTTCATCCGCCGCACCTTCAAGGGCAATCCGCTCTACAGCACGGTATTCCGGGAGTACCTCAACCTGCTGTTTGCCAAGGGCTACTCGGTGGAGTTCTTCACCGAGGGCGGGCGTTCGCGTACCGGTCGCCTGCTGCCCCCCAAGACCGGCATGCTGGCCATGACCCTGCAGGCCATGATGCGCGGGCTGGACAGGCCGGTGACCCTGGTCCCCGTCTACCTCGGCTACGAGCACGTGATGGAGGTGAACACCTACCACAACGAACTCAAGGGGAGCCGCAAGGAGAAGGAGAGCTTCCTGCAGGTGCTCGGCATCCTGCGCAAGCTGCGCAACTATGGCCGTGGCTTCGTCAATTTCGGCGAGCCGCTGACCCTCAACAGCTACCTCGGCGAACATGTACCCACCTGGAAGGAGAGCATCGGCCGGGAGGAACGTCCCGAGTGGATGGCCTCCACCGTCAACCAGTTGGCCGAGCTGCTGATGACCCGCATCAACGATGCCGCCGCCGTCAACGGCCTGACCCTGAGTGCCCTGGCCCTGCTGGCCGCCGAGCGCCACGCCCTGACCCGGGACGAACTCCAGGCCCAGCTCAACACCTATCTGGACCTGCTCAAGCAGGTGCCCTACAGCCCGCACAGCACCATGCCGGACGAGGACGCCAGGACCCTGCTGGAGCAGGCGATGGAGCTCAACAAGTTCGAGGTGAGCGAGGACAAGCTGGGCCAGATCATCAGCCTGGACCGCTATCAGGCGATCCTGCTCACCTACTACCGCAACAACATACTGCACCTGTTCGCCATGCCCTCCCTGGTGGCGGCCCTGATCGAGCGGTGCGAGGGGATCTCCCGCAGCGAGATCGTCGCCCGCTGTGTCGACATCTACCCCCTGCTCAAGACCGAACTCTTCCTGCGCTATGAAGAGGACGAGCTGCCGGAGCTGATCGATGCCCTGCTGGCCGAGCTGTTACGCCAGCAACTGGTCGAGGCACGCGACGGCGGCTACTGGGTCAACCCCGGCAACCAGATGCGCCTGCTGCTCTTGGCCGAAAGCATCCAGGAGACCCTGCAACGCTACGCCATCGTGCTGACCCGCATGCTGGCCCAACCCCACATCGAGGCGGAGCAACTGGAAGCGGACGGCCTGATGATGGCGGAGCGCCTCGGCACCCTGCACGGCATCAACGCCCCCGAGTTCTTCGACCAGAAGCTGTTCAGCACCCTGATCCACACCCTGCGCAGCGAAGGCTATCTGGATCCGGGCTGCAAACCGGATCTCGGCCGCTTCCAGGCATTGGCCGACAACATAGTGCCGCTGCTCAGCAACAAGATCCGCCGCACCATCCAGGCGGGCAACCGGCTCTGAGGCGTCGACACCCAACAAAAAGGCCGCATCATGCGGCCTTTTTTCATCCAGGAAGGGGGGCGGGTTAGAGGTAGTGAACCATCACCCCGAGCAGCACCAGCGCCCCCACGTAGTTGTTGTTGAGGAAGGCCTGGAAGCAGGCTTCCCGCTGCCGCTCCCGGATCAGTCGCTGCTGGTAGACGAACAGCGCCGCCGCCCCCAGCAGTCCCCAGTAATAACCGGATCCCAGCCCCATCAGCTGCCCGATCCCCAGCAGGATCAGCAGGGTCGCCAGTTGCAGCGCGCCGATGATCCGCTTGTCGTGACGGCCGAACAGGATGGCGCTCGATTTCAGGCCGAGCTTGAGGTCGTCATCCCTGTCCACCATGGCGTACTCGGTGTCATAGGCGATGGTCCACAGCAGGTTGGCAAGAAACAACAGCCAGGCTTCCGGTGGCAGGGCATTGGCCTGGGCCGCATAGGCCATGGGAATGGACCAGGAGAAGGCCATGCCGAGCACCAGCTGGGGGATGGGGATGAAGCGCTTCATGAAGGGGTAGCAGACCGCCAGCAGCAGGCCGGCAAAGGACAGGCTGATGGTGAGCGGGTTCAACGTCAGCACCAGGGCGAACGAGAGAAGCGCCAGCACGGCGAACAGCACCAGCACTTCCCGCTCGGCGACCCGCCCCATGGGCAGCGGTCGTCCAGCGGTGCGTTTCACATGACCGTCGAAGTTGCGATCCGCATAGTCATTGATGACACAGCCGGCGGAGCGCATCAGGAAGACGCCCACCACGAACACGGTCAGGATCCAGGGGTCAGGCAGGCCACCAGCCGCCAGACAGAGCGCCCACAGGGTCGGCCACAGCAGCAGCAGGGTACCGATGGGCTTGTCGATGCGGGCCAACTGCGCATAGGCCAGTCCCCGCTCCTTGGTTAACAGCTTCACTCCAGCTCCTTATCCGATGGCAACGAATGAGACGATAGCGAGGGCAGGAAAAGTTCATGGACCAGCAGTGGCCATTGCCCCAGAAACAGGCGGGAACGACGCCCCCAGACGGTGGCGGCCGGACACCAGGGATTGCTCGCTATCTCGAAACAGGCCAGTTGCAGGTGATCCCGCCGCGCCGGTGCATCACCGAAAATGCGCTCTCCCAGCGGCTGCTCTCCCAGATCCTGCAAACCGCCCCCCTGCAAGGCCGCTTCGGCAAACAGGGTCCAACCCAGGATGGCAGGCCCGCCATCACCGTGCAGGATCACCTCACGGCACATGCCCGCGGGGGCCGACACCGCCACCAGCGCCTGCTCGTCCACCGTCAGCGACACGGCGCGATTGCCGAGCAGTTGCACCGAGAGATGATGATTGTAACGACGCAGGCGCCGGGTCATGGAATCGGCCTCCAGCAACCAGGGACGCAGCGCCTCGGGCGGTTCGCACTCTGCAGGCGCCCGCCACGGGACGAGCTGGACGAGGGGAACAGTCAACTCGGACTTCACAGCTTCACCATCCGGAGATTTCCGTTGTCAGGTTAAAAACCGGTTTATTATCCGTAAATCAATGGCGAATTGTAAGAACATCCGTGCTTGACGGCCCCGATGGCAGCATCAAAAATGGGGCATCCGTCGCTGCCGAGCCATCCAGATGAAGATCTTCAGAATTCTGCTGCTGTCCCTGGGGTGTACCCTCTTGAATACACAGTCCTTCGCCAATGAGGAAGAGGCCACCGATCCCGCCTCCTCCGCCGTCCAGCCGGGATTCGCCTATCACGCTCTGGATCCGGACATCATCACCAACTACCTTGGCGACGGCAAAACCCTCGGCTATGTACGGGTGACGGTAGAGCTGATGGCCACGGACGCTGCCGACCTCAAGTTGCTGGAGCAGCACGACCCCCTGATCCGCGACGCCATCATCCGGCTGATTGGCAGCAAGACGGGCGCACAGATCAAGTCCCTGGTGAACCGGGAAGAGCTGCGCAAGGAGTGTGAGGCCAAGGTCAACGAACTGCTGGTCAAGGAGACGGGCAAGAAGGCGGTCCGCGAGCTCATCTTCACCAAATACCTGTACCAGTAACCACACCGGGAGGGGTCCTGCCCCTCTCACCCGTTGCATTCACTGTCGAGGACGTCATGGGTCACAAGACGCTGTGTGAGTGGCGCCGTCACGAGATCCCCGCCGATCTCAAGACGCTGCGCAAGATTGTGCGCAAACCCAAATTCGTGTGTGGCAAGTGTGCCCGCAGCGCCAATGACAAGGATTACCTGTGCCAGCCGCTGCGGCTGAAGCATAAAGAAGGGTAGGTCCCTCTTCTCACGAAGAGGTTCACGCAATATTTCAGAAGAGAGAGGAAGGCTGATTTATTGATCAGTCCAGCCATGGCGACCCTGTTCAAACAGGCGACGGGCCTGCACGTCGTTGGGACAGACGCCGCGATACTCCTCTCCCGACCGTCCTGCCAGATAGAGATGCTCGGGTCGGCAATACCAGGCCAGCCCCTTCTGGCGACCCAGCTCCCAAAGGGCAACGTCCACTTTTTCCCCGCACTGGGTCTGGTGAAAAGCCACCCGATCGCCAGCAAAACCGAGCTTGCCGTCCGCCTCTCCCACGTCGCTCCACACCTTCTCGCAAGGGTCGTCGGAGTTGGAAACACAGCCCCCGAGCAGGGCGGCACAAAACATGATGACGAGTGAGCGCATATTCATCCTTGGCGTCGTTGGAATCGTTGTTGAGCCGCTGCCTGCCTCGTACAGCGTCATTTGAGCAGTTCATTCTAACCAGCCCGCCCCGTTCTCACCAAGGGCTGCCCCCCTCGCCACACAAAAAATCGGGCGGGCACCAGGCCCGCCCTCAGGCGTTACAGGGAGTCACTGATCGTCGAGAGGGTCATAGTCCTGCCAGCTCTCGTCATCCAGCTCCTCCAGCTCGTCTTCCCAGGATTCCGGCTCCCAGTCATCATCGAGATCGAAATCAGGCGTCTGCGTACCCATGCTCATTCTCCTTGGATAGTGCACCGGCCTACAAAGTCTATCCAGAATAATGGTGCTCGCCAGTGGTTCCGCTCAGAGCTTGACCAGGGTGCAGCCAGCCACCTGGAGTCATGGCTCCGGTGGCATCCACGCTCTGCTCCAACCCGGTGACAGACCGGGCGAACACGTCGGCTGGCAGTGCCCGCGCAGGGCGACGGTGCACCGACCTGGCCTTCGGTCACAACGCCTTGAACATGCTTGCCTCGCCCTGTCGTGGCATCGCTCGTCAGGTGCTCTGGCGCTTTTGCAATTGAAAATCCAGGGCGAGGCTCATGCCGGCCACCTCCTCGCCCGCCAGTTGGCGCAGGATCAGCTCCGCCGCCTCCCTGCCCATCTGGTGATAGGGGATCCTGACCGAAGTCAGCGCAGGATGACAGGCGCGCGCCACATCCAGATCGTCGAAACCGGCGATGGCGAGCTTGCCCGGCACGCTCAGATGGCGGCGCTGGCATTCGAACAGCACCCCGGCCGCCAGCTCGTCGTTGACGCAGATCAGCGCATCCAGTTCGGGCCAGCGCAGCAGAAACTCCCCCAGCATGGCCGCCCCCGTGCTAAAACTCGGCAGCTCAGAGGTATTGATGATGGCGTCCGGGGAGAGGTAGTTGTCCAGCAGCGCCTTCTGCCAGCCCTGCATGCGCTGCTGCAGCATCCACTGCTCCTGGCGGGCACAGAGAAAGCCGATGTTGCGATGACCGCGCTCGATGAGGTGGCGGGTCAGCTGATAACCGGCATCGAAGTTGGAGACCCCGACGTTCATGTCGATGGGATGGCGCGCCATGGCTCCCACCTCCACCACCGGCAAGCGAGCCGCCTGCAGGCGCTGCCGGATGACCTCCCCGGGATCCCCCCCAAACAACACCACGGCGGCCGGATTGTGCTGCAGGAAATTGCTGAGCAGGCTGGCCTCCTGCTGCCTCAGGTGCTGGGCATCCCCCAGCATGATCTGATAGCCCTCGGCGAGCAGGGTCTGCTGCAGCCCGGCAATCATGTCACCGCAGGCGCGCTCCGCCAGGCTGGGGACGATGACCACTATGGTCTGGGAAGTGGCGGACGCCAGCGCCCCCGCCGCCCGATTGGGGATATAGCCGAGTTCATCCACCGCCGCCTCGATGCGCTCGCGCATCTTGTCGGATACCAGCTCGGGGGTGCGCAGGGCGCGCGACACCGTCATGGCTCCCACGCCAGCCAACTGGGCCACGTCGTTGAGGGTCACCCGACCCGTGCTGCGGCGTTTTTTCGCTTCTGACATCCTTTCCCTTCCTCGGCATGCGGGCATTCACTTTAAGGCAAAAGCGGGGCACTGACTATTTTATCAAACCGGATTTTACCTTCTTTGAGGCCGATAAGGGGCAGGATGAATCCCTCCTGTGAGAGAAATGATAGCGCTATCACAGATCAATGTTAGCGCTATCTGGTAGCGCTAACTTTCGGGATCAAGCTCACAGTTATCAAGGGGCAAGATCGCTAGATTGGCGCCATCCTATCCAGCCCGGACATTGCCATGCTGACCCAATTGCTGACCGAGGAGGTCATTTCCATCGAAGCGGGCGCCCGCGACTGGCGCCACGCCATCGAGCTGGCCACCGCCCCCCTGCTTGCCAACGGCACCATAGAGCCCTCCTATGTGGCGGCGCTCTATCGCTCCCACGAGGAGCTCGGCCCCTACTACGTGCTGGGCCCGGGCCTGGCCATGCCCCACGCCCGCCCGGAAGACGGCGTCAACCGGTTGGGACTGGCGCTGACCGTACTGAAAGAGGGGGTCAACTTCGGCTCCGAGGGCAACGACCCGGTCCGGCTGCTGGTCACCCTGGCCGCCAGCGACAGCAACTCCCACGTGGAGACCATCGCCCAGCTGGCCGAACTGTTCATGAATGAAGAAGACGTGGCGGCCATCATGACGGCCACCAGCAAAGACGACATCCTGCGCATCCTGGCGCGTTATTGAGTGGCGCCCTGCGCCCGACAGAGGAAGAGAACATGAAGATTCTGGTTGTATGCGGACACGGCCTGGGCACCAGCCTGATGATGGAGATGAGCATCAAGAGCATTCTCAAGGAGCTGGCCGTGACGGCCGAGGTGGATCACCGGGATCTCGCCTCCGCCGGCAGCGAGCGCGCCGAGATCTTTGTCGCCACCCGCGACATCGCCGAACAGCTGGTCAGCATGGGCGTCAACGGCCGGCTGGTCTCGCTGGACAACATGGTCGACAAGGCCGCCATGAAAGAAAAACTCGCCATCACCCTGCGCGAGCTGGGCGCACTCTAACCCCTTTCAACTGTCTGGGCGGCCGGTGAGCCGCCGCTTCCATCTGCTTGGAGCTGACCATGGAATTTTTCAATTTTCTGATGTTTGACGTGCTGTCGGAGCCGGCCGTGCTGGTTGGCCTCATCGCCCTCATCGGCCTGATCGCCCAGAAGAAACCGGTGACCGAGTGCATCAAGGGCACGGTCAAGACCATCATGGGCTTCGTCATCCTGGGAGCCGGCGCCACCCTGGTGGTGAACTCGCTGGGCGACTTCGCCACCATCTTCCAGCACGCCTTCGGCATCAAGGGGGTCGTCCCCAACAACGAGGCCATCGTCTCCATCGCCCAGCAGTCATTCGGCAAGGAGATGGCGATGATCATGTTCTTCGCCATGCTGGTGAACATCCTGATCGCCCGCCTCACCCCGTGGAAATTCATCTTCCTGACCGGCCACCACACTCTCTTTATGTCGATGATGGTGGCGGCCATCCTCTCCGCTGGCGGCATGAGCGGCATACCGCTGATCGCGGTGGGCAGCCTGGTGGTCGGTGTGACCATGGTGCTGTTCCCGGCCCTCGCTCACCCCTACATGAAGCAGATCACCGGCTCCGATGACGTGGCGCTCGGCCACTTCTCCACCTGCTCCTACGTACTGGCCGGCTGGATCGGCGCCAAGTTCGGCAACAAGGCCCACAGCAGCGAAGAGGTGCAGGTGCCCAAGAGCCTGCTGTTCCTGCGCGATACCCCGGTGGCCATCTCCTTCACCATGGGCATCATCTTCCTTATCACCTCCCTGTTTGCCGGTGCGGATTACGTATCGGAAGTCGCCAAGGGCAAGCACTGGTTCATGTTCTCCCTGATGCAGTCCATCACCTTCGCCGCCGGTGTCTACGTGATCCTGCAGGGGGTGCGGATGGTCATCGCCGAAATCGTGCCGGCCTTCAAGGGGATCTCCGACAAGCTGGTGCCCAACGCCAAGCCGGCGCTCGACTGCCCCATCGTCTTCCCCTATGCCCCCAATGCGGTGCTGATCGGCTTCCTGTCGAGCTTCGCCGCCGGTCTGGTGGGCATGGTGCTGCTCTACCTGCTGGGGCTCACCGTCATCATTCCAGGCGTCGTGCCGCACTTCTTCGTCGGCGCGGCGGCCGGGGTGTTCGGCAATGCCACCGGCGGCCGTCGCGGCGCTCTACTCGGTGCCTTCGCCAACGGCCTGCTGATCACCTTCCTGCCGGTGTTCCTGCTGCCGGTACTGGGGGATCTCGGCTTTGCCAACACCACCTTCAGCGATGCCGACTTCGGTGTGGTGGGGATCCTGCTCGGCCTCATCGTACGCTGATCACTCTTGCCCATCGGGGGCATGGCCAGCGGTGCCATGCCCCCGCTCATCTTCCCGCACTGCCAGCCGGGCCCCACCAGCCCGAACAACGTCGAAAATATGTGCAAACACAGTGCGTTGGATCGGATTTTCACCCCATAGCGGCAGCATCTGACAGGGGAGTGCGATATGCTGATGCGCTGACGTTCAACCCGACCTCGCTCGAGGCCCTTTCCATGAAATACCTGGTAGTACAAACCAAACAGATAGGAGATGTGCTGATCTCCACCGCACTGTGCAACAACCTCAAGCAGCACGACCCTGCCGGGGAAGTTCACTATCTGGTCATGGATTACTGCGCGGGCATGGCAGAGGGAAACCCCAACATCGATCGATTGATCGTCATCGAGAAGGCGCGCCGCAACGAGTGGCGCTACATGAAGGATTTGCTGCTGGGCATTCGCCGCGAGCGCTACGATGTGGTGATCAACAGCCAGGGCCAGATGATAGGTCTGCTCACCTGCCTCATCTCCGGCGCCCGCCTGCGGATCGGCTTCGACTCCTTCCCATGGCGCCTGGGCCACAACCGCATCGTGCGCTTTCGCCATGACACCGAGCATCAGGGCAACAGCACCCTGGTGGACGACCGGTTTTCACTGCTCAAGCCCCTCGGCCTCGCCAGGGAGGATCGCAACTACTATCTCTGGCTCAGCGACGGGGAGAGACAACTGGGGCGCGAGACCCTGCTGGCCGCTGGCGTCGACCCGACCCGGCCACTCATCGCCATGGGAGTCAACTCACTCGGGCATTACAAGCGCTGGCCCATCGACTGCTTCGCCAAGGTCGCCCAGTGGCTCATCGAGGAGCACAATGCCCAGATCCTGGTCTATTGCGGACCGGGGGAAGAGGAGTACAACCGGGGGCTGAAGCCGCTGCTGCCAGAGGCGTTGCAGGCCAGCGTGTTTGACCATGTTCAGACCCGCTCGGTACGGGAGCTGGTGGGGCTCTTCGCCCATTGCCAGCTCTTCGTCGGCAATGACACCGGACCGCGGCACATGGCGCAGGCGCTGGATATCCCTCTGCTCACCATCGTCTCTCCCCTCGGACACTCCGCCATTGCCAATCCCGTCTCTCATCCCCGTTACCGCTTCGTCGACACGGGTCGTCAGGATCCGCAGCAGGAAGTGCGCGAGGTACAGATGCAGCTGGATCAGCTCTGGAGTCAAGTCACACCCGTCACCGGCAAGCAGGCAGATGGAGACATGGCTCCCCTGCCCACTGTCTAGCACGGTGATGCCATATCGCCGTCATTTGCGCAGGCGGAAGAACTCCTTCTGCCATTCATAGAGATACCCTGACCAGCCTTTGGCCTTGGCACGCAGGAACACAAGACCGGATGAGCGTTTCCAGCTGTGCTGGAACCAGTGGGTCATGTAGCGCTCTGCCGCCGGCTCGAAATGAATCGCCTCCCCCTGGTAGTTGTAGAAATAGTGCTCGGGGGCGATCAGGGCGGTATCCCCTGATGATGCCAGCTTCTCCGAGACCAGGTGTGTCATTATCTCCGGCCCCATGTACATGGGAGAGGACATGATCTCCTGTTCATAGAAGCGCACCAGTTCGGACAGCATGGCCGAATCTTGTCTGGCGTAGATGACCGCGGTGCCGATCAGCCGATCGGATTCGTAGCCAACGCCAAAGGCCACGGACTCGAAGAGCGGGAAGGGATCCTGGTTGATGGTAACATCGGTATCCAGATACAGACCCCCTTCCTGAGCGAGGATCTTGAGCCGCAGGTAATCGGTCACGAAGGCCAGCAGGCCTCGCCGGTAGCACTCCCGGGCAAAGGTGCACTCCTGTATCCAGCGTTTGACCTGCGGATCCGTGTCCAGCCAGAGCTTGTAGTCGTAACCCTGCTTGCGCCAGTCATCGATACACACGTGCGCCAGAGGAGGCAAGCGGCTGCCGAGCCAGATGGCGTGAATGGTTCTGTTGGTCGCACTCATGCCTTGCCCCCCGCCTGTTTCATGTTCCACAGGGCCATCCTGACGAAGCGGTAGAAGCGATAGAGTTCACGGGTCAACTTGAATCCCAGCGGAACTTTCTTCAGCACGACCTGATTCTGGATGTCGCTGCCCATGTCCCGCGGACTGTAGATGGCATAGGGAATCAGGCCGGTACAGATGAGCCCGGTGCGATAGGACTCACCGATGAAGTTGTCGACCGAACAGAGCCACCGCTGGCTGTGGGCCAGCAACCGGCGGGCCCCTTGGGGAGAGATGCTGTATCCCGTGGTCCAGCACGAGTTGTTGTGCCAGAACATGAGCTGCATGTTGTCCACTGTAGTCAGGGCCGTGGCGGTACCGATCTGGGGTTCCACCTTCACGTACTCGTACTGTTCATGGATCTTCGGCAGGGTACCCACCACCTCTTCAAAATACTGGGTGGGCAGGAAATCGTCTTCCAGGATGAGGATGGGCTCGTCGAGTTCGACACACTTCTCCCACAGCAGATAGTGGCTGGCATAGCACCCCTTTTCCCCGGGCGTCAGCGGTCTGCTGCGAAACCGGATCCTGTGCTGATCATCCGGCAGGGCCTGCAGCCGCTCGGGCAGCCCCTCAAAACCGTTCACTGCGCTGAAAAATTCGAAGGGGATGCCTCTGGCAGAGAGCACAGACTCGACACGACTGCGCCGCTCGACGGCCCTGTCCAGACTAATGACGTAAATTTTCATGACCTTCCTTTCCAAGCCTGTTCAGTTCCCAATGCAATGCGGTCGAGTAGATGGCGCCCATGAAGACGCTGAATACCCACTGCCCGGAACGCATGTAGAAGAATGATTCGAAGTTGTTGATGATGAGCCAATAGAGGATGAAGGAGATGGCCAGCATCTTGATGAAACGGGACGAAACCGGACAGCACAGCACCTGGCGGAGCACCGAGAAAAGTGTGCCATACAACACCAGGAAACCGGCTACCCCCCAGCACACCAGTGTTTCCATGTTGGAGTTGTGCAGGTGACGAAACTCCCGGGTAATGTAGTCAGGCAGCGTCTTGGAGAGGGTGATCACCAACGACTGGCTGCCATAGCCTGTCCCGAAGAAGGGGTGAGCCAGGAACCACTGGATGGCTTCCAGCCAGGTCTTCAATCGCACCCCGATGCTGAAGTCCCGTACCTCGTTCCAGTTACCCGTCAGGATGGCATGCACATCCCCCTGATGCACGAAGCCGGCCAGCAACCGCTCCCGGATGAACGAAACCTGATACAGCGCCAGCATGGTCATCAGCAAGATGGCGTAGGTCAACACCACCTTGCGCCTTGGCCAATGCTCTCCTCCCCCCAGCAAGGGGAGGATGGCCAGCGAAGCCGAGATCGCCAGCCAGGACTGACGGGACTGCAGAATGACGGAGAAGACCCCGAACAACAGGATACCAAGCAGAATCCCGGCATTGCCCAGCGCCCGCTTCCTGAATTTCGATGTAAGCAACAAGAGCACAAAAAACAGGAAGCAGGCACCCGCGATCAGGGAGCCGTGCTGGGCATTGCGGTAATTGAAATCAACCCTGGCCCCATCAAGACCTGTCTCGACGATGGAGAAGAAGGAGGAGTGATAGGCAAAGGTGAAAATGACACCGAGGCAGAAGGTCAGTAGGGTGATGACGATGCGGCGCGGGTCCCCCTTCAGCCAGTAGGCGAGACCAAGGAAGAAGAAGAGGTATGCCATCGACTTCACAGAAGGGTATTTGAGGGCATAGTCGGGCACGAACTGTCTGGATGCGACCCAGCTCAGGCTCTGTACCACCAGGGCCAGACAGAGCAGTTGAAAGATCCTGTTCCTTGTAAAGAAGGCCCTCTCCACATAGAAGGCCATCAGGGTGGCCAACACTATGATGGTCTGGCAGACGTCGGCGATCAGCTGAATCGAATCCTTGAACAGGGTGTAACCCAGAATATTCAGGAAGATGAAGTTGCCGAACGCCTGGCCGTGAAAGATGCGGAGAAAATAGTCACTCGTCGATGAGTCATGATCTGTCATACGGAGCAAGGTGTATTCCCTGTCAGGTTTTTCGGAAGACATAGTTGCCACGGATCTTGCGCCACAGACCGAACATGTCTGTGCGGGGGAAGATGGCGATCCGGCGGATCTGGAACGGATCCCGGTGCATGGCTCTGGGGCCGCTGTTGGTGGCCACAGCATAGCGATAACCGGCGGCAACGGCCTGGGATTTTGCACTGTCGTTCAGATCCCCGTAAGGATAGGCAAACGAGATCAGGGGATGGCCGAGCAACTGCTCCAGCCAGGCCTTGTTGGCCTGGATCTGGTGGGCCTGCTCCTCTGGGGGGAGCGTGCTCAGGCGGGGGTGAGTCAGGGTATGGCCCCCGATCTCCACATGACCGGAGGCCACCAGCGCCTTGATCTCCTCCGGGGTCATCAGGGTCACCGGGGTATCGGGGTGGGTCGGGTGCTCCACATCCCAGCGATTGTGATCCTCACCGGTCACCACATAGACCACCGCCTTGTAGCCATACTTTTCCAGCAGCGGCAGCATGCGGGTGAGGTTGTCCCGATAGCCGTCGTCCACGGTGATCATCAGGTACTTCTTTCCGTATTGCAGCCGGTGGATGAACCCGTTCTCCGCCAGGTCGGCAAATGTCAGCGTCTCGTAGCCCAGCCACTTCATCAGCTTGAGGTGCTTCTCGAACATGGCGACCGGGAGCCAGGTGCCATGCACTCCCTTTTCGCTCTCGTGCTCGATGAAGCGGTGATACATGATGACCGGCATCTCCCGGCGCAGAGTCTCGACCACGGCATCCTGATAGACGGATTCCAGCCCGGTCACGACGCCTTGCAAGTCATACTCTTGCAGGATCCGCTGGCGCACTGGGTCTGGCACCACCTTGGAGGCCAGCGCCGAAGGGATCTGCGCCTTCAGCCCGGCAAAGTCGATGGCCAGATCCCTGGGGCCGATGTCGCCGAAGTTGCTGGCAAGCGCCTCGTCCAGATTCTGCTCCGTCACCAGACCGATGGCCCTGGCTTCGCCGATGGCAAACGCCGGACGACCGCACAGCAGCGCCTCCATCGCCACCCGACCGGCACCGATCACCAGATCGCAGCCCGCCATCAGGGCGGGCACATCGTCCACATAACCGACGAAGTCGACCTTGTCCTGAAAACGGGCAAAACGCGCCGGCACCTGGGTGCCGCTGACGATGCGCACCCGGCAGGCTTCCAGATCCAGCACCTCGTCCAGCAACCGGTAGCAGAGCTCCCCCTTGGGACCGCTCAGCCGACCAATGATGGCGATCACCGGCTTGTCGTTGTCCGGTATCGGCACGGGCTGGAACTTGTCGGTCTCGATGCCGTTGCGCAGCACCTGCACCATGGCCGGGTCCACCCCCAGGTTGTCGATGATCTGGCTGGCGATATCCTCGCACACTGCCACCGCCCGATAGCCCAGCGCATGGAATGCCTTGCGGGAGGCGTGTACCGGCTGGCGCCCGTGCACCGTGGTGATCATAGGGGTGCCGGTCAGCTTGCAGGCGACGTAGCTGCTCCAGCCCGAGGCGCGCGAATGGGCGTGTACAAGCTGGATCCTGTGCTTGCGGATCAGATAGATGAGATAGAAGACGTGCCAGAAGCGGCGCAGGATGCTGCGCTTGTTGAAGCGCAACCGAAAGACCGGTCCCAGAGTCGGTTTGGTCAGGGTGTCAGAGACGTAGAAAACCTGGTGGCCACGGCGGGTCAGCTCGTTGCCGACCGTGGTGGCATAGACCTCCGCGCCCGTCACTTCGAGCTGGGAGAGAGCCATCAATATGTTCATGCAAGCGCATCCGATCGACGGGTGGCCAGAGCCACCCGCCAGAGGGGGATCAAGCCCGGTTCAACCAGGCCATGTAATCGGCCACGCCTTCGGCCACAGTCTTGAACTCGCCGTCATAGCCGACGCCGCGCAACTTGGTGAGATCCGCCTGGGTGAAGCTCTGGTAGCGACCCTTGAGGTGATCCGGGAAGGGAATGTATTCGATGGCGCCTTTCTGGTGATGCCTGATCACGGCTTCCGCCACGTTCTGGAACGGCTCAGCCCGGCCGGTGCCGCAGTTGAAGATGCCGGAGTGCTGCGGATTCTGCCAGAACCAGAGGTTCACCTTGCAGACGTCGTCCACGTAGATGAAGTCGCGCATCTGGCCGCCATCCGGGAAGCCGTCACAGCCCTCGAACAGCTTGGGATTGTCACCCTGCTTCACCTGGGTATTGAGGTGGAAGGCCACGGACGCCATGGAGCCCTTGTGCTGCTCGCGGGGACCATAGACGTTGAAGTACTTGAGACCCACCACCTGGGAGTTGATCTCCGGCATCCAGCGACGCACGTACTGATCGAACAGCTGCTTGGAGTAGCCGTAGACGTTGAGGGGCTGCTCGAACCGGGGATCTTCGATGAAGTTGTCGTTGCGCCCGCCATAGGTCGCGGCGGAAGAGGCGTAGATGAAGGGGATTTCCCGCTCGATGCAGTAGTGGAACAGATCCTTGGAGTACTCGTAGTTGACCTCCATGATGAACTTGCCGTTCCACTCGGTGGTCGCGGAGCAGGCGCCTTCGTGGAAGATCACCTCGATGCCGTCATCCCACTCCTCGAACTCGTCACCGGAGACGATCCGCGCCTGGAACTCGTCCTTGTCCATGTAATCGGCGATGGTGAGGTCGACCAGGTTGACGAACTTGGTGCCGTCGGTCAGGTCATCGATGACCACGATATCGGTCCGTCCTTGAGCGTTCAGCTGCTTGACCAGATTGCTGCCGATAAAGCCAGCACCGCCAGTTACTACGATCATGGAGTTTGCCTCGCGTACGTTGTGGCCCCGTGTGACTGCCTGTTAAAGCTGTGTATAGTGGGCCAATTTGAAATTGCCGAAAAGTTTATCACGGGCCGCAAGGGGATTCGACCTCGATGACTTTTCCCCTTCGGGCCCGGCAGAGGGACCAGCGATGAAGACCAGAGACAGGATCATCCACAGCGCCACCGAGCTGTTCAACGATCAGGGCGAGCGCAACATCACCACCAACCACATTGCCGCACACCTTGGCATCAGCCCGGGCAACCTTTACTACCACTTCAGAAACAAAGAAGACATCATCCACTCCATCTTCGATCAGTACGCCCGCCACCTGAGCGACAGCTTCACTCCGATCCGCAGCAGCGAGATCCGGCTGGAGGATCTGATGGGCTACCTGGATGCCATCTTCTATTTGATGTGGCAGTTCCGCTTCTTCTACGCGAACCTGCCGGACATCCTGAGTCGCGACGAGCTGCTGCAGCAGAAATACCTCAAGGCACAGGAGCAGCTCCGTGCCACCGTGGAGACGCTGCTCAGAAGCCTGCGCGAAGGCGGCATCATCGCCGTCAGCGATGAAGACCTGCCGGATCTCGGCCAGACCATCAAGATGGTCGTCACCTGCTGGATCCCGTTCCAGATCGCCCAGGCCCCGGCCACCCGCATCACCAAACCCCTGCTCTACCAGGGGGTCTTGCGGGTGCTGTTTTTGCTGCGCCCCTACGTGCAGCCACAGGTGGCCCCCCAGATACATCAACTGGAGCAACATTATCACCAACTGGCCCAACCAGCCGGGTGAGATCTGTTTCACAATTGTTGATTATCAGCATAAAAATTTGAATTTATACGCAGGGATTACAGTAAAATGTTGCCCATTCTAGGGTCTGTCGGCGTTTCGTCGCGACCGTGACGACGCCGAACCGTGCGGGTTGCACGGCCCGGGATCCTGATAACACAGTCGATACAGCAATGAGGACCGAGGATGTCTAACGGATTCTATCGTCACCTGACCGAACAGCTCGAACAGGTCAAGGCGGAAGGGCTATACAAGCAGGAGCGCATCATCACCTCGGCCCAGCAGGCCCAGATTGCGGTGGGCGGCGAGCAGGTACTGAACTTCTGTGCCAACAACTACCTGGGGTTGGCCAACCACCCCGACCTGATTGCCGCCGCCCATCAGGGGCTCGAGAGCCACGGCTTCGGCATGGCCTCCGTGCGCTTCATCTGCGGTACCCAGGACCAGCACAAGGCGCTGGAGCAGAAGCTGTCCGCCTTCCTCGGCACCGAAGACAGCATCCTCTACTCCTCCTGCTTCGACGCCAACGGCGGTCTGTTCGAGACTCTGTTCGGTGCCGAAGACGCCATCATCTCCGACGCCCTCAACCATGCCTCCATCATCGATGGGGTGCGGTTGTGCAAGGCCAGGCGCTATCGCTACGCCAACAACGACATGGCCGAACTGGAAGCCCAGCTCAAGCAGGCCGATGCCGACGGCGCCCGCTTCAAGCTGATCGCCACCGACGGTGTCTTCTCCATGGATGGCGTCATCGCCGACCTCAAATCCATCTGCGATCTGGCCGACAAGTACGATGCGCTGGTGATGGTGGATGACTCCCACGCCGTCGGCTTCATCGGTGAGAACGGCCGCGGCACCCACGAATACTGCGAGGTGATGGAACGGGTCGACATCATCACCGGTACCCTGGGCAAGGCGCTGGGTGGCGCGTCCGGTGGCTACACATCCGGCAAGAAAGAGGTGATCGACTGGTTGCGTCAGCGCTCCCGTCCCTACCTCTTCTCCAACTCCCTGGCACCCTCCATCGTCTCGGCCACCATCAAGGTGATCGACATGCTGGCCGAGGGTCACGACCTGCGTGCCCGCCTCAAGGAGAACAGTGCCTACTTCCGCGAGCGCATGAGCGCCGCCGGCTTTACCCTGGCCGGTGCCGATCACGCCATCATTCCGGTCATGCTGGGGGATGCCAAACTGGCCGCCGAGATGGCGAGCCGCATGCTGGACGCCGGTATCTACGTGGTGGGCTTCTCCTTCCCCGTGGTACCCAAGGGTCAGGCGCGCATCCGGACCCAGATGTCCGCCGCCCATACCCGGGAGCAACTGGACAAGGCGATCGATGCCTTCATTCGCATCGGTCGCGAGCTCGGTGTGATTTGATCACATGGCTGGCTGATTAAAACGGGGGCCAAGGTTGGGCCCCATTTTATTACCCTCTGTACCCGGCATGGCGCCGTGAGGAATCTGTCATGAAAGCACTCTCCAAACTCAAATCCGAAGTCGGCATCTGGATGACTGATGTCCCGGCTCCCGAGCTCGGCCACAACGATCTGCTCATCAAGATCCGCAAGACCGCCATCTGCGGCACCGACATGCACATCTACAACTGGGACGAGTGGGCCCAGAAGACCATTCCCGTCCCCATGGTGGTGGGGCACGAGTATGTGGGAGAGGTGGTCGCCGTCGGCCAGGAAGTGCGCGGCTTCGCCATCGGCGATCGCGTCTCCGGCGAAGGCCACATCACCTGCGGCCACTGCCGCAACTGCCGTGCCGGTCGCACCCACCTGTGCCGCAACACCATTGGTGTGGGTGTGAACCGCCCGGGTTCCTTCGCCGAATACCTGGTGATCCCGGCCTTCAACGCCTTCAAGCTGCCGGACAACATCCCCGATGAGCTGGCCGCCATCTTCGATCCGTTCGGCAACGCCGTGCACACCGCCCTCTCCTTCGATCTGGTGGGTGAAGACGTGCTCATCACCGGCGCAGGCCCCATCGGCATCATGGCCGCTGCCGTCTGCCGTCACGTTGGCGCCCGTCACGTGGTGATCACCGACGTCAACGAATACCGGCTGGAACTGGCCCGCAAGATGGGCGCCACCCGTGCCGTCAACGTAGCCAAGGAGAAGCTCTCCGATGTCATGGAAGATCTCGGCATGACCGAAGGGTTCGATGTGGGGCTGGAGATGTCCGGGGTGCCCAGCGCCTTCCAGGACATGATCGACAAGATGAACCACGGCGGCAAAATCGCCATGCTCGGCATTCCTCCCTCCACCATGGCCATCGACTGGGGCAAGGTGATCTTCAAGGGACTCTTCATCAAGGGGATCTACGGCCGCGAAATGTTCGAAACCTGGTACAAGATGGCAAGCCTCATCCAGTCTGGCCTGGATCTCAGCCCCATCATCACCCACCATTTCCATATCGATGACTTCCAGCAGGGCTTCGAAGCCATGGGCTCCGGCAAGTCCGGCAAGGTGATCCTGAACTGGGATTGAGGACACGCGAGGGGCGCCTGGGCAATCAGCGCGCCCTATTTTGTTCAGCCTCACGAAACCCGGCGCATGCCGGGTTTTTTTATGTGGGATCACCCCTTCCCGCTCTACCACTTTGTTTGCAGATTGCTTAACACTTCACACACAAGCGTTTAAATGGCTGTAACTATTCGGTTATAATCCCGTCGTTTTCTGGGGATAATAAGAGCCTGCTGGGAGTACATGAGCGTGTTGAAAAAACTGAGCTATTTGCTGGCTGCCGGGATGGCGGCCGCCACTCTGTCCGGCGCCGTCCTTGCCGCCGATGACATGTCGACAGAGGCCATCGCCGAGCGTATTGCCCCGGTTGGCCAGGTTTATACCGCCAAGGATCTGGAAGGCATTGCGACCGCGGCGGCCGCGCCTGCGGCAGCCTCCTCCGGCCCCCGTGACGGCGAGACCGTGTTCAAGGGTGCCTGCTTCGCCTGCCACGATACCGGTGCCGCCGGCGCCCCCAAGCGAGGTGACAAGGCCGCCTGGGAGCCACGCATCGCCCAGGGCTTCGACACCTTGCGCAAACACGCCATCGAAGGCTTCACCGGCAAGGCTGGCATGATGCCACCGCGAGGGACCTGCGCCACCTGCAGTGACGAAGAGATCGAGAACGCCATTCATTACATGATCGACAAGCTCTAAGTAATTGAAAGGGCTCCTCTTGCAGCCCTTTCAATCCCATCACTTCCGACTACGCTTGAAGGTAAGTTTTTTCGGGAGTGTTGCATGTCAGTTCAGCCCACCACACCGCCAGACTCGCACTCCTTGCTGGCGGTCGTCTCCTCCATCATGGATTTTCCCGCCCCCGGCATTGCCTCCCCCGAGGATTACTCCCGACTGGTCGGTCTGCTGGACACACTCTGCCCTCTGCAACATTTCGCCATGCTGGGGCTGGCCGACGGGGGGCTGAACTGGCGCTACACCTATCAGCTTCCCGACGTGTTCAAGCAACAATTGGGACGGGAAGAACCTCGCCTCACCGAACAGCTCACCCGGCTCGATGAAGGTCAGGGCTGGTGCGTGCAGCCTGTGGAGCATATCGACGTGCAGTGGTTGCTGGCACGCAGCACCCCGGAGCAGGCACCCACCCTGAGGCTGCTGCTGGAGTGCCTGGCCAAACGCCTGCACGAAACCCAGACCGGTACCCAGCTGGCGGGGCAGGCCTCCCCTCTCATGCAGCGGGATCCCCAGTGGCAGGAGAAAATCGAGAAGATCGGCCGAGTGATGCGCCTGGCTCACAACCTGCCTCAGCATGCCCTGTTTGCCCAGTTGGAAGCTGTGTTGCGCCAGATGCTCTCGGTCAGCGACATGTTGCTGATCCGGCTGGAAAACCAGCGACTGGAGCGACTCTATCCACCACACCTGACATACGACGATGACATCATTCGGGCCATGTGCCACAGCACCAACAGCGTAGAGCGCCATGAAGAGGGGCTTTACTGGTACAGCATGCCCCTGCGCCAGCAGCAGCAATACTTTGCCCACCTCATCCTCAACATGACCCGGCCTCTGGAAACCGATGACAGGCTGTTCCTCGATTTCCTGCGCCATCAGCTGACCCTGTTGCTGGAGCTCAAAAGGGTGCGACAGCAACTCGATGAGCTCAACTCGGAGGAGTCCATCAACCAGCGACTCCAACAGCTGCGCCAAACCAACTTGAGGTTGCAGAAACGGCTCAAGCATCATCAGGAGCTGGAGCGGCGGCTCCAGTTCAATGCCTTGCACGACCCGCTGACCCAGTTGCCAAACCGGGCGCTGCTGATGAATCACCTGCATCATGCCATGACCCGCTACCGCCGTTACCAGACAGCCGGCTTCACCCTGATTTTCGTCGATGTGGATCACTTCAAGCAGGTCAATGACGCCCTGGGCCACAGTGCTGGCGATCAGTTGCTGCAGGAGCTGGGCAGCAGGCTGCAAGGCTGCATCCGGCAAAATGACATGGTGGCGAGGCTCGGAGGGGACGAATTCGTCATCTATCTGGACAACAGCCAGCGGGAAGAGGACATCAGCCCCGTGCTCAATCGCCTGATTGGCCGTATCGGCCATCCGTTCCGGCTCCAGGGCAACGAACTGACCATCACCGTCAGTCTGGGGGTCGCCAGCGTGACGGAGCAAACGGCCGATGTCAGTGAACTGCTGCACCAGGCAGACCTCGCCATGTACCAGGCCAAGCGTAACGGCCGCAGCCGCATCGTCATGTATTCGGAGGCCTGTACCGAACAGGCGGGGTCACCGGAAGAGCGGCTCTTCAGAGCCTTGCGGGAAGGGCGGATTGTGCCCTACTTCCAGCCGGTGATCAGGCTGTGTGACAGCCGCCTGGTCGGACTGGAGGTGATGGCGCGCTGGATAACGGAGGAAGGGGAGCTCAAGGATGCATTCGACTTCATTCCTCTGGCGGAACAGTGCGGCCTCATTCAGGATCTGGACCGCCAGATCCTCAAGCGCACCTGCCAGCAACTGAAGCTTTGGCAACCCGCCTCCGGGGTCGGTCGTTTCAGGATAGCCATCAACCTCTCCGGCAAGCACCTGGCCAGCCACGAGCAGATCATGCAACTGCTCACCATCATGGAGGAGGAGGGTGTCATCCCCGCATGTTTCATCTTTGAGTTCAACGAACGCGAGCTCTCCCGGCAGAGTGCCGACTCCCTCACTGCCCTGCATGAACTGAGGGCGAAAGGGATCCAGGTCAGCCTGGATGACTTCGGCACCGGCTTCTCTTCCCTCAACGCCCTGTTTCACTTCCCGGTGGATTACATCAAGGTGGACGATAGCTTCACCCATCGCATGTTGAACTCACCCAAGGATCTGGCGCTTATCCGCGCCATGCGGGACATCTGCCAGGACCTCGACTTCACCCTGGTGGTCGAGGGGATCGAAAATCAGCAGCAGTTGCAAAAGCTCATCGAGCTTGGCTGCGCCCTCGGGCAGGGGCGCCACATCTCGCCCCCGCTGCCGGGAGCCGATATTCCCCCCCTGCTGGGTCAGGCTTCTCGAGAGACCAAGCCTTCCGACCTCAATCCTTCTTGAACAGGGCCCGCAGGTTGGCGACACCAACCTGCCCCTTCTGCTGGCGCTCCTCGGCCGTCACCTTCTTCTGGTTTTCCCACTCCAGGTCATCCTGGGGCAGCTCCAGCAGGAAGCGGCTCGGCTCCGGCCGCACCGACTCGCCAAACTGGCGGCGCTCCTTGCAGAGAGTAAAGGTCAGCTCGGTCTGGGCCCGGGTGATCCCCACATAAGCGAGGCGCCGCTCCTCCTCCACGTTGTCCTCGTCGATGCTGGTCTGGTGCGGCAGCAGCCCCTCCTCCATACCCACCATGTAGACATAGGGAAACTCCAGCCCCTTGGAGGCGTGCAATGTCATCAGCTGCACCTGATCCGCCTCATCCTCCCCTTCGTTACGCTCCATCATGTCCCGCAGGGTGAGGCGAGTCACCACCTGAGCCAGCGTCATCGACTCCTCCAGCTCATCCCCTTCCAGCATCTCGCTGATCCAGCGATAAAGGGTGGAGACGTTTTGCATCCGCATCTCCGCCGCCTTCGGACTGGGGGAGGTCTCATAGAGCCACTCCTCGTAGTGGATCTCCTTGATCATGTCCCGTACCGCCTCCACCGGATTGCCGCGCAGCGCCTGATCGCCAAGCCTCACCAGCCAGTTGGTGAAGGCCTGCAGGGCGGATAGACCGCGTCCGGAGAGGTGTTGCTCCAGCCCCAGCTCGAAACTGGCGGCAAACAGGCTCTTGCCACGCTGGTTGGCGTACTGGCCCAGTTTTTCGAGGGTGGTGGGGCCTATCTCGCGGCGCGGCAGGTTGACCACCCGCAGGAAGGCGGTGTCCTCGTCCGGGTTCACCAGCAGCTTGAGGTAGGCCATGATGTCCTTGATCTCGGTGCGGGAGAAAAACGATGTGCCACCCGAGATACGGTAGGGAATGCGGTTGGTCATCAGCGCCTTCTCGAAAATGCGCGACTGATGGTTGCCCCGATAGAGGATCGCGTAATCCTTGAACCGGGTGCGGTTCATGAACTTGTGGCCCATCAGCTCGGCGGCGATACGCTCCGCCTCGTGCTCCTCGCTCTTGGCAAACAGCACCTTGAGCTTCACCCCCTCGTCCAGCTCGGAGAAGAGCGCCTTGTCGTAGACGTGGGGGTTGTTGGCAATCAGGATGTTGGCGCACTTGAGGATACGCCGCTTGGAGCGGTAGTTCTGCTCCAGCTTGATGAGCCGCAGATTGGGGAAATCTTCGTTCAGCAGCACCAGGTTCTGCGGCTTGGCCCCGCGCCAGGAGTAGATGGACTGGTCGTCGTCCCCCACCACGGTGAAGCGGGCCCGCTCGCCGACGATCTGCTTCACCAGCTCGTACTGGCTGGTGTTGGTGTCCTGGTATTCGTCGACCAGCAGATAGCGGATCTTGTTCTGCCAGCGCTCGCGCACCTCCTGATTGCTCTTGAGCAGCAGGGTCGGCATCACGATGAGGTCGTCGAAATCCAGCGCGTTGTAGGCCACCATCTGGCGGTGGTAACGCTCGTAGAGCTGGGCCATCAGCACCTCTTCCGGCCCGCGGGCGATGCGCATGGCCCGGGCAGGCAGGATGAGGTCGTTCTTCCAGTTGGAGATCTGGCTGATGAGGGCCGAGAGCTTGTCCTTGTCGTTGTCGAGCTCCGCCTCGGTCAGCTCCTTCAGCAGCGCAAGCTGATCGGTGTCATCAAACAGGGAGAAGTTCGCCTTGAGGTTCAGGCTCTTGTGCTCGCGGCGGATGATCTCAAGCCCCAGAGTGTGGAAGGTGGAGACCATCAGCCCCCGCGCCTCCTTGCGACCCAGGGTCTGACCGACCCGCTCCTTCATCTCCCGAGCCGCCTTGTTGGTAAAGGTGACCGCCGCTATGTTGCGTGCGTTGTAGCCGCACTGCTGTACCAGATAGGCAATCTTGTTGGTGATGACGCGGGTCTTGCCCGATCCGGCACCCGCCAGCACCAGGCAAGGGCCGGAGACATACTTGACCGCTTCATTCTGATTGGGGTTGAGCTTCATGGGCCGGATCTCTTGGCTTATGATGAGGGGCGGCATTGTAGCAGAGATCCCGCAGGCAGCCGAAACCGGGCACGGGATCCCGCCACTTCATCTTGTGTTTGCCCGCCATTTTCCGGATCATGACCGACTTTTCCAGACGAGATGAGGGGAGCATGAATCAGCAACAGCACGCCCGGCTGCGCGGCCAGTTTCCGGCGTTGGCGCAAGAGGTCAACGGCCACCCTCTGGTCTATCTGGACAACGCCGCCACCACCCAGAAACCGCAAGCCGTGCTGGATGCGATCAATCACTACTATCGGGCCGACAATGCCAACGTGCACCGCGCCGCCCATGCCCTGAGCGGCCGGGCCACACGCGCCTTCGAAGATGCCCGCGAGACGGTTGCCCGCTTTATCAATGCCCCTCGCAGCCACGAAGTGATATGGACCCGTGGCACCACGGAGGCGATCAATCTGGTGGCCCAGAGCTGGGGGATGAGCGAGCTGAGGGCGGGGGATGAAATCGTGCTCAGCACCCTGGAGCATCACGCCAATATCGTCCCCTGGCAGCTGGTCGCCCAGCGTACCGGTGCCGTCGTCCGGGTCATCCCCCTCGATGAGCGGGGCGATCTCGACATCGCTGCCTATCTGGCCCTGCTGGGACCACGTACCCGACTGGTGAGCGTGGCTCACGTCTCCAATGCCCTTGGCACCGTCAATCCAGTCAAAGAGATGGTGGCAGCGGCCAAGGCAGTCGGTGCCCTGACCCTCATCGACGGTGCCCAGGCAGTGGCTCACTTAGAGGTAGATGTGCAGGCCATCGGCTGCGACTTCTACGCCTTCTCCGGCCACAAGCTCTATGGCCCGACCGGCATCGGCGTGCTGTGGGGCCGCACTGAGCTATTGGAGCGGATGCCCCCCTGGCAGGCCGGCGGCGAGATGATAGACAAGGTCAGCTTCAGCGGCACTACCTTCAACACCCTGCCCTTCAAGTTTGAAGCTGGTACTCCTCATATTGCCGGCGCCATCGGCCTGGCCGCAGCCATCGGCTTTGTGATGGAGCAGGACAGGGACTCACTGGCCAGCCATGAAGCAGCGCTGACCGACTATCTGATTGCCGGACTGCAACAGGTGCCAGGGCTGCGTCTGGTCGGCGAACCCGGTCAGCGCGCCGGCGCCGTCTCCTTCCTGCTGGAGGATATCCACCCGCAGGACGCCGCCACCCTGCTCGACATGCAGGGCATAGCCCTGCGGGTCGGCCATCACTGCGCCATGCCGCTGATGGAATCGCTCGGTATCGGCGGCACGATGCGTGCCTCGCTGGCCTGCTACAACAATCGGGACGATGTGGACGCCCTGCTGGCCGCCCTGCACAAACTCAGTGACTTCTTCTAAGGCAGACAATCCAATGAACAGCCTCGCAACCTATACCCGGATCGGCCTTGAGCCCGATGCCGATACCATCCGCCAGCAGTTTGCGGCGGCGAACGGCTGGGAGAACCAGTACCGCCTCATCATACAGCTCGGCAAACTGCTGCCTGCACTGCCCGGCGAATGGCAGCAGGAGGCATTTCGCCTCAAGGGGTGTGAGAGCCAGGCTTGGTTGAAAGGGGAGAAAGGTGAGGATGGTAACTGGCACTTTGCTTGCGATTCCGATGCCCGCATCGTGCGCGGTCTGATTGTCATCGTGCTGGCCGCACTCAACCACCAACCCGCAGCGACGATCCACTCCTTCGACATGGAGGACTATTTCACCGAACTGGGGCTGGAGAAACACTTGAGCCCGTCGCGGGGCAACGGGCTCAGAGCTATCGTGTTGGCAATCCGGGGGCTGGCCGTCTAACCAGCCTTGTCCAGTGGTCGATCAGGCTGCGCCAATCGACCCTGTGTCTTCATTCCCGGCCTCTTTCTCGGCACGGGCTCCCCGCTCTGCAATCTTCTTCAATACCCGGGAAGCCGCGACCAAGCCAAAGGTGGCCGTCACCGGCGTCACGGCACCGAAGCCGGAGGCGCAATCCATCTTCATATTGCCGTCGCTGGCCGCCTTGGCCTGGCAGGTGCCGCCATTGCCATCCGGATAACTCAGCTGCTCGGTTGAGAAGACACACTCCACCCCGAATTTGCGCGCCGGATTCTTGCTGAAGTTGTGCAGTCGGCGCAGGTCGGAGCGCACCTTGGCGGCCAGCGGATCCTGAATGGTCTTGGCCAGGTCGGCCACGGTGATCTGGGTCGGGTCCATCTGCCCGCCGGCACCGCCCGCCACGATCACCGGGATCTTGTTGCGCTTGCAGAAGGCAATCAGCGCCACCTTGGCCTTGACCGAGTCGATGGCATCCACCACATAGTCAAACTCCCGCTTGATATGCTCGCCCAGGTTGTCGGCGGTGACGAAGTCATCCACCTCGATCACCTCGCAATCCGGGTTGATGGCACGGATACGCTCGGCCATCACCTCCGTCTTGAGACGGCCGACGGTGCCCTGCATGGCATGGATCTGGCGATTGGTGTTGGTGATGCAGATATCATCCATGTCGATCAGGGTGATCTGGTTGATGCCGGCCCGAGCCAGCGCCTCGGCCGCCCAGGAGCCGACGCCACCGATCCCGACCACGCAGACTTTCGCCTGGCTGAAAGAGCCAAGGGCACGCTGGCCATAAAGACGGGCAATGCCCCCGAATCGCTGTAGATACTCTGCTTTCATACCACCACCTTGCTTGAGGGCGGCCATTATAGCGGCAACCTCTCTCAGGGGCGATGATCGGATGATAGCGGTGTTGATGAGAGGGAAAAGGAGTGCGGTATCGGAAACGAAAAAAAGCCCAGTCGTTAGACTGGGCTTTTTAAGTAGTGGCGGAGCGGACGGGACTCGAACCCGCGACCCCCGGCGTGACAGGCCGGTATTCTAACCGACTGAACTACCGCTCCGCATTCGGTTAGCTTTCGCTAAATCTTTTGCTGCTTGTTTGTGAGGTGTCATCCTCGCAGCCAGCCATGTGATTCTTCACATCACCGTTTAATTGGGTGCCTGGCAGTGTCCTACTCTCGCATGGCGAATGCCACACTACCATCGGCGCTACAGCGTTTCACTTCTGAGTTCGGCATGGGGTCAG
>NZ_JBFODC010000033.1:0-82746 GCF_040908105.1 Aeromonas sp. R7-2
TCACGCTTATCGCGTTGAGGAGGCGCATCTTACGCTCCTCACTTCGAAAGTCAAGCGGTTGTTTTCGCTTTTCTTTCGGCGCCCACTTCCTAAGGCAGCTGGCTCATCAGGTTGGCGTGTTCCGCCGTGCTGGTAGGGGCGCATTATAGGGAGGCCGATTGCGATGACAAGGGAATTTTTGAAGAAAGTCACGGAAACTTCAAATTATCCAGTTAGAAACAACTTACCCAGTGTATATATACAATGTTATCCACAAGCTGATGATTTCAGCCCTCTTTTATTGGCATTTATCAGGATCTTCCTGGCTGAAGGAATGCCATACTGAAGCGGATAATTTACCTCAAGTGGTCCATGGTAGCGTCTGGTCGTAAAGCTGGTTACCATGAAGGTGAATAGAGTGTTGCACCTTTTTTGCTTTCATTTACAAAAGGTCTTTAAAGATGAATTTATCCAAGTTTCCCGTTTATGTGCAGGCAGCAGTTCTTGCTCTGGTATTGGCGCTGCTCGGCTATCTGGTTGCCCAGGCCCTGCAGTTCTCTCTGAAAGTCGAAGTCATTTTTGCCGCCGGTCTGGCCATTGGCGGTTTCGTGGTACCGCTCTTCCTTAACCGTGCGCCTGCCACCATCCTCGAACAGGCGACCAGCCAGGAGACCTGTACCTTATATGTAGGCAACCTGCCCTATCGCGCCAACGAGATTGCGGTGCGCGAACTCTTTGCCGAGCAAGGTCAGGTACTGTCAGTTCGTCTGATGAAGGACAAGGCCACCGGCAAACGCAGGGGCTTCGGGTTTGTGGAGATGCCTGTCGCCGATGCGGCCAAGGCCATCGCCGCGCTCAATGACAAGGAGTATCAGCAGCGCACCCTGAAAGTGCGTGAAGCAAATGACAAGCGGGACCGGGATGAGAAGGACGTCAACGACGTCGACGCCTGATATTCAGTACACCACTTCTTCGAGTGACGACAGCCCCCAAGCTTGCAAGGGGGCTGTCAGTTTCTGGGCCCCTGCATCCAGTCGCGTGCAGTAGGCACGCCCCGTCCCCTCGCAAGGCGCCTGGACCGGCAGTGTCGCCAGCAGATGCGCCACCCGCCTTGCCACGGCAAGACCCGAATCGACCAGTTGGCATTCCGGCATCAGCTGTTTGATCTCTTCGTTGAGCAAGGGGAAGTGGGTACATCCCAGCACCAGGGTATCCGGCCTCTCCTCCCCTTCCATCCAGTCTGCGAGCACCTCTCTGAGCAGGGCCATATTGACCGGCAACCCCGCCAGCTTGCGCTCGGCTTCGATAACCAGTTCGGTGGCCCCCTTCAGCAGCACATGCTTGCCCGGGGCGAACTGGGCGATGAGTTCATGGGTATAGTCACGGCTGACGGTGCCGGGCGTTGCCAGCAGACCGATGTAGCCGTTACGGGTCAGGGCGGCGGCAGGCTTGATCGCGGGGACCACGCCGACCACGGGAATGCTGAGTGCGGTACGCAGGGATGGCAGGGCAATGGTGCTGGCGGTATTGCAGGCGATCACCACCAGATCGATGGCGTGCTCGGCCACCATGTGGCTGACCAGTCCGGTACAAGCCTCGATGAGGGCAGCCTCACTCAGCTCGCCATAGGGAAAGTGGGCATTGTCGAAACTGTAGAAATAGTTGTGCTCCGGCAGAGCGCGACGGATCTCCCCATAGACAGTCAGACCGCCCATACCGGAGTCGAACACGAGAATATTGGCCACCTGAGCTCCCCCTTGAATGCGAGGCCGCGATCATACTCCCGCCCGGCGCCAATAGAAAAGGCCCTGCCAATGGCAGGGCCCCTGATTTTTCAGATCCAGACAAGGGGATCAGAGTGCGTAGTCCACCGTCACATAGTAGGCACGCTCGTCAGCCGGGTAACCCACCGAGGTCTGGTATTCCTTGTCCAGCAGGTTGCTGATCTTGCCGGAGACCTTCCAGGACGGTGCAACCTGATAGCCCACCGCCAGGTTCCACACGCTGTAGCCGCCCAGCTGGGTGGTATTGGCCGCGTCACCATAACGCTCACCCTGGTAGATCCAGCTCAGGGAGCCATCGAACTGCTGCCACTGCGCCTGGCTCACCCACTTGGCACCCTTGCGGGAGATCAGCTGCAACTGCTTGTCGGTGACCTTGTCCTTGGGATCCTTGTATTCGGCGGAAACGCGATGGCTCAGCCAGCCGGTCTCGAACTCCCCTTCCAGCTCAACCCCTTCAATCCGCGCCTTGCCGACGTTTTGCGGCGTCCACATGCCCTGGCTGTCCGGTGCCCACTGGATCATCTGCTCGAAGTCGTTGCGATAACCGGTCAAGCGCCACTCCACACCAGCGGTCTGTCCGTCCAGCATCAACTCGTGGCTTTTCGACTCTTCCGGCTTCAGATCAGGATTGCCGGACCCTGGGTAGTAGAGATCGTTGAAGGAGGGGGCACGGAAACCGGTGCCGTAGCGGGTACTGAGGCGATAATCCTCAACGAAGCGCCAGCCAGCGCCGGTTTGCCAGGTGTTGTGACGTCCGAACTGCTCGTTGTCATCGCTGCGACCGCTCAGCTCGGCCTGCCAGACCTGGTTGTCAAACTGGGCCAGGGCATAGAGCCCGGTGTTGTCACGCTCATCGGCGTCACTCGGGAAGGCGACGCCAGAGGAGCGGGAACTATCGTCCAGCATGTCGCGCTGCCAGTCGGCGCCGCCCCCCAGGGTCCAGCTCTCGTCCAGTTTGACGCTGTTGACCCAGTTCAGGGTGTATTGACGGGTATAGAGTCGATCAGCGGACTGATCGCGGCCGCTGGTATCCGGGTAGTCGTAGGCATCCTGTTTGGAGAAGGCGCCGCGCAGTTCGCTCAGGTAGCGCTCGTCATGATAGCGGGAGCCGAGCTGGTAGCTCTGGTTCTCGGTCCAGGTCTCGTTGCGTTGATGAAACGCCGGGCCCCAGGCGGAAGCGGCAGAGGATCTGTCGTACTGGGCAATGTTGCGGAACCAACGGGTCGTACCGAACAGATCCCAGTTGCTGGCCAGCGCCTGCTGATAATCCACCATGGCGTTGTAACCCCGGTGGCCATGCTTGTCGCCATCGTTCACCCCGACGATGGGATGCACGTTGTAGCCGGTCTCGTCATCGAAACCACCAGCGACCTTGATCTGACCCGCATCACCCACCTGGCTGGCGCTGCTGAAGGCGGCCTGACGCTGCTTGTGGGAGCCCGCACCCAAGTTGAACTTGTGTTGATTGGTCCCCTGATCCGGGCGAGTGATGATATTGATGACCCCACCGATGGCATCGGATCCATAAATGGTGGCGCGCGCACCGCGGATATATTCGATCCGCTCCACCTGGTTGAGGGGCAGGTTGTTGAGCTCGGTCATCCCGGCGGTCAGAGAGGCGCTGCGCACCCCGTCCACCAGCACCAGGGTCTGGGAAGAGGTGCCACCACGTACCCGCAGCGAGCTGAGCTGGCCGCGGCCGCCGTTGCTGACCACTTCCACGCCGGGCAGGGTCTTGACCACGTCGGTCACGGTCTGGGCTTGCAGGCGATCGATCTCGTCACGGGTCACCACGTTGACGGGCGCCAGCACACTGGAGGCAGGCTGGGCGACACGGGTAGCGGTCACCACCATGGTGGGATTGACGGGGATGGTCAGTTGTTGGGCAAAGGCCGCCGTTGGCAACAGGGCAGCCGCCAATAATGTCTTGGACATGAGAGATCCTTAAGTTCGCGTAAGCATCTACTTCGTGGCCGGTTTCTCTCGGCCCGAAATACGAACTTTGGCAGGTCTTCGGGCTTGGGGGCTGATGGCCTACGGCGACGGCTTCCCACCTGACGGCAGTGCCCTGATGTCGCTTCGTTCCCCCTTACCGCTGCGCGCCAGCTCCGGATTCTCACCGGATTCCCTTTTAAGCATGATGCGCCAAAGCGGGGGGATTATAGGCAGAGCCGTCTTGGATGTATAGCCATCTGGATTTCTAATGTCGTTTTTACCCAAAGTCGGTGCCAAGTGGCGCAGATCCTCGCCCCCTCTCGTACCTTGAGGCTCGTTGACCGTCATTCGAGCGGGTCAAACACAAGAAATGTTGAGCCAGATCCCACGGCTTTTTGGTAACATGCGGCAAACGTTTGACATCCGAGGAAGCCGTAATGACGACCCCCCCTATGATCGGCCTGGTAATGGGCTCCGACTCTGACTGGCCCGTGATGCAGGCCGCCGCCCGCATCCTCAAGGAGCACGGCGTGCCCTATGAAGCGCGCGTCGTATCCGCCCATCGCACCCCGGATCTCCTGTTTGAATATGCCGCCAGTGCGCGCGATCGCGGTCTGCGCGCCATCATCGCCGGCGCCGGCGGCGCAGCCCACCTGCCGGGCATGCTGGCCGCCAAGACCACGATCCCGGTGCTGGGCGTGCCCATCCCCACCCGCCAGCTCAAGGGGATGGATTCCCTGCTCTCCATCGTGCAGATGCCCAAGGGCGTGCCGGTCGCCACCTTCGCCATCGGCGAGGCGGGTGCCGCCAATGCCGGTCTGTTCGCCGTATCCCTGCTCTCTGTCGCCCAGGATGGCGACGCTCCCCGTTATCACCAGCAGCTCGACGGCTTCCGCGCCAAGGAGCGCGACCGGGTGCTGGCGCTCACCCTGGAGGAGCCGGCATGATACTGCCCCCCGCCACTTTGGGTATGCTCGGTGGCGGCCAGCTCGGCCGCTACTTCGTGATGTCTGCCCACCGTCTCGGCTACAAGGTGATCGTGCTGGACCCGGACCCCGTCAGCATCGCCGGTGCAGCCGCCGACGAGCAGATTGTGGCCGCCTATGACGATGCCGATGCCCTGCGCGATCTGGCCAGCCGCTGCGACGCCATCACCTGCGAGTTCGAAAACGTGCCCGCCGCCTCCCTGGCCCTGCTGGAGCAGTACAAGCCGGTGCGTCCGGCCGCGAGCGCAGTACGTGTCTGTCAGGATCGCCGGGAAGAGAAAGCCTTCCTGACCCGCGCCGGTGTACCGGTCGCCCCGAACCTGACCCTGCTGCCCGGCGAGCCGCTGCCCGCCCTGCCCAGCGACCTCTTCCCCGCCATCCTCAAGACCGCCCGCGAGGGCTACGATGGCAAGGGGCAGTGGACTATCCACAATGCGGGCGAATTGCCAGCGGCCCTGGCCGCCAGCGGTGTCCCTTGCGTGCTGGAAAAACGCCTGCCACTGGAGGGGGAGTTTGCCCTCACCCTGGCCCGCAGTCCGAGCGGTGCCATCAGTGCCCTGCCCCTGGTGCAGAACTGGCACAGCGGCGGCATCCTGGATCAGACCCGCTCCCCGGCCAATGTGCCCGCCCTGGAGCGCGAGGCCCAGCGCATCGCCGAGCACATCATCGCCGCCCTCGACTATGTGGGCGTGCTGACGGTGGAGTTCTTCCTGGTCGGCGGTGAGCTGCTGGTCAACGAGATGGCCCCCCGGCCCCACAATTCGGGTCACCCCAGCATCGACAACGCCGGTTGCAGCCAGTTCGAGTTGCAGGTGCGCGCCCTGTGCGATCTGCCGTTGCCGGTACAGGCTGAGGTTCAGCCCGCCATCCTGCTCAATCTGCTCGGGGATCTGTGGCAAGACGGCACGCCGGACTGGGCTAGCGCCCTGGCCCTGCCCGGGGTGCACCTTCACCTCTATGGCAAGGGCGAAGCCCGCCCCGGCCGCAAGATGGGCCACGTCACCGTCACTGGCCGCGACTGGCCGGCGGTCGAGGCCACCGCGTACCAGCTGCGCGCCCTGCTGGGTCTGCCCCCACGCTGAGTCCACCCATTGACATGCAAAGACCCGGGCCAAGGCCCGGGTCTTTTTTTATGACTTGAGAAGCGAGAGGGATCAGGCCCTGTCGACAGCCGCAACAGGAGCCGGCAGGCGGATGGTGAGGGAGAGCACCAGCGCCACCACCAGCAACACCAGAATGAGGTTGAAGGTCGCCATGAAGCCGCCGAACAGGGAGGCCACGATGGAGCCGATGATGCTGCCCAGACCAAAGCCCAGGTAGATGACGCCGTAGTTCTTGGTCAGGTTGTTGAGGCCGAAGAAGTCGCTCACCAGCGAGGGGTAGACGGTGATGGTGCCGCCGAAGCTGAACGCCACGCAGGCCACTGCCACGAAGAAGAGGTTGGCATTGAGCGGCACGAACAGCAGCAGCGCCATGCCCGCCAGGGTAATCAACTGGGCGATGGTGATGACCCGGATACGGGACATCTTGTCGGAGAGGATGCCCAGCACCAGCCGGCCGCCCAGGTTGGCCATGGCGATGATGGCGACGGCGTTGGCGGCGACCACGGCCGGCAAGCCCACCATCTTCTCGCCGATGTCCTTGGCTACGCCGATGACGTAGAGACCGCTCATGCAGGCGGTGAGGAACATCAGCGCCAGCATCCAGTACTGCGGCTTGCGCATCGCCTCGGCCAGGGTGAAGTCGCGATTCTCGCTCTGCTGCACGGCGGAGGCCTGCTGGGGCGCATCCTTCATCAGCATGCCACCCACCAGCACCATGGACATGGCGATCAGCCCCCACAGCTGGAAGGTGGTCTCAAGGCCATTGCTGGAGAGCAGCAGCAGGTTGATGTACTTGAAACCCAGGCTGCCGAGGCCATAAGCACCGATGGAGCAGGCGGAGATGAGCCCCTTGCGCTCCGGGAACCACTTCACGCAGTTGGAGAGGGTCATCAGGTAGCCGGTACCGTCGGCAAAACCGACCAGGATGCCGGCGCAGAGGTAGAGCATCGCCAGGTTGCTGGCATGAGCGGTGAGGAAGAAGCCGATGCCGAGCAGCACCCCGGCGCCCAGGGTGACATTGCGCACCCCGAACCGCTCCTGCAGCTTGCCCGCCAGGGAGGAGGCCACCGCCAGGGAGAGGCTGAGCAGGCCGAAAGCGAAGGCGACCTGGCTGACCGGTTCGTCCAGCTTGTCGGAAAGCTGGGCGTTGAACAGGCTCCAGGTGTACACGGATCCCAGCGCGAACTGGGTGATGATGGTCCCCAACAGGGTGAGGTAGCGGGTGCGATTCAGATCGATGGTCATGATGCGTCTCGAGGAATGGCCTTAAGGAAATTGGGGCCACTATAGGCAAGACGCCACTCCCGCCGACCGATTAAGGCATGAAATGCAGATCGGCGGGAATGAATGACAATCAGAGCCGCATCAGCTGACGGAACGCCTTGATGTTGCTGCGGCTGACCGGCACCTCGAACGGCAGGTCATGGAGCCGGATGAGATAGGTGCTGTTGAACCAGGGCACTATCTCGCGGATCTTGTTGATGTTGACGCAGTAGGAGCGGTGGCAACGAAAGAACCCCTCGGCAGGCAACCGACTGACGAACTCGCTGAGGGTCATGGTCATCACGTAGCGATCGGTACGGGTGTAGACATGGGTCAGCTTCTCGTCGGCTTCCGCGTAGTAGATCTGCTCGCAGGGGGTGACGATGATGCGCTCCCCCTTCACCAGATTGACGGTGCGGTTCTGTGGCAACCCGGACTCCGCACCCTGGGGCTGGGACTTGCCCGCCAGTTCGAGCTTCTGCAGCAGATTGATGAGACGCGGCTCGTTGTAGGGCTTGAGGATGTAGTCGAACGCCTCCAGCTCGAACGCCTCCACCGCAAACTCCTTGTAGGCGGTGACGAAGACGATGTGGGGCGGATGGCTGGACTTGTGCAGGTTCTTGGCCAGCAGCAGGCCATCGATGGCGGGGATCTGGATATCCAGAAACACCACGTCCACCTCGTGATCCTGCAGATACTTGAACGCCTCCAGCCCGTCCTCGAAGCTCGCCACTATCTCGATGTTGCTGTGCTGCCCCACCAGAAAAGCCAGCTCCTCGCGGGCCAGATACTCATCTTCCACAATGATCGCTTTCAGCATGATATTGCCCCCATAAGGAGCACAGGAGAGGCCAGCTCCTCCCGTGTCAAACATTCGTCTTCCACTATGATGGCTTTCAGCATGGCATTGCCTCCTGATCAGGCAGATAGAAACAGACTTCGGTCCCCGGCTCCAGCCGCTTGAGGTGCAGGCCGTCGCCATAGAGCAGCTTGACCCGCTGATGCACGTTCATCAGACCGATGCTGCGGCTCTCCACCCGACCGGCGGCGACCCCGTCGATCACCGCCTGGCTGATGCCGTAGCCTGTGTCGCGCACCGCGACCCGGATGCCGCCCGCCAGCTGCTTCACCTCGATGGTGACCCGACCCGGCGCACTGCGGGGCTGGATGCCGTGCAGGATGGCGTTTTCCACCAACGGCTGCAACAGCAGGCTCGGCACCTGGATATGCACGTCGTCCACCTCGAACACCACCTCCAGCTTGTCGCCGAAGCGGGCCTGCTCGATGGCCACGTAGTCGCGCACCTGCTGCAGCTCCTCCTGGATGTCGATGAGGGTGTCCCCCTTGTTGAGGTTGTAGCGCAGGTAATCCGCCAGATTGGCAATGAGCTGGCGTGCCTGCTGGGGACGGATGCGGATCAGCGACGAGATGGCATTGAGGGCGTTGAACAGGAAGTGGGGGTTGATCTTGCTCTGCAGCGCGGTGAACTCCGCCTTGCGGGTCATCTCCTTGAGCTGCTCGATGCGCGACACCTCCATCTGGGTGGAGATGAGCTGGGAGAGACCCACCGCCATCTCCTTGAGGGAGCTGGTGATGCTGTGGGTGCGGCGATAGTAGATCTTGAGGGTGCCGCTGACGGCGCCGTTTTCCCGCAGCGGAATAATGATGACCGAGTGAAAATCGGAGAGGTGATACTGGCGCAGATCGTTGTTGATGATGATCTGGTCCAGCAGCACCGCTCTGTGGGTCATGTCGCTGATGGCGTGGTGCTCGTCCAGCTCGTAGTAATCCTTGCCCACCCCCACATAGGCCAGCACGTCGCGGGTATCGGTGATGGCCACCGCATCGGCGCTGATCTCGCTGCGAATGATGCCGCACACCTGGCTCAGGGAGTGGCGATCGATGTTCTGGAAAAACGGCAACGTCTTGTTGGCGATGTCGAGCGCCAGCTTGGCCTGCTTGGCGGCAATCAGCTCCTTCTCGTCATCCAGATCCTGCACCAGCTTGATGATGAGCCCGATACAGAGCGCACCGGCGATCATCGGGTAGGCAATATGACTGACTATCTCCACACCTACCGCATGGGGCTCGGTCAGTTGCCAGGTAAGCAGCATGGTCAGCCCCTCGCAGGCCATCCCCGCCAGGATGCCATAGAGCCAGAGCCGCGACTTGCGACAGCGCAGGTGCAGCCAGGTGGCCAGCAGGCCGGCGATGATGCTGGCGATGAGACAGGGAATGGAGGTGTGGCCATCCATGTCGATGAGATAGCGGTGCAGCCCCGAGATGACCCCGGCCGGAATGCCGACCCAGGGGCCGAACAGGATGCCGCCCGAGATGATGGCGATGATCCGCACATTGATGAGGGCCCCCTCCACCGGAATGCCGGTGTAGGTACTGAACACCGCGAACAGACTGAAGATGGCCGCCACCAGCACCAGCTCGGCCGGGGTGTGGTCACGCTTCTGGAACAATCGCTGAAACGGCCGGGTGCGGGTGAGAAGAAAGAGCGTCATCAGCATCAGCGCCGCCCGCTCAAACACCGCCAACAACATCATCTGATTTTCGAGCATGGCTCTCCTCCGTCAATGGCATGGCGCCAGGGGGCGGATCATACCCCTTATCTGCCGCCGACTCATGGGCGAATCCGGGGAGAGCGGTTCAGCTTTCGGGGAAAGCGCCGATAAGAGGAGGCCCTCGCCAAGGAGGGCCCAGTCCGACAAAGGAGATAACTATGTTTCAAAAAAGCATGGTGCTGGCAGTGATGATCGGTTGCAGCAGTGCCGCCGTTCACGCCAATACGCAGGTGAGCCAGCTGAACTGGCAGGCCACCGCCAGCAAAGAGACCAACATGGAAGTAGCGCTTACCCACCCAGGCCTCCAGGCCATCAATTCGGATCCGGCACAGGCTCCCGTCCAGATCCTGGCAGCAGACCTGAGCCACCCGGATTTCAACACCACCTATCGTTTGCAAGCCCGCGCACTCTACGGCTCCCTGCCACAGCAGGATGATCTCCGGATCACGCTGGCGCTCAACGGACAACCCCTCGAAGCAAGCCGCGCCCTCCCCCTGGCGCAGGCGACCCGCTATTACCTCAGCTATCAGGCCCCGTCAGCCAGACCGAACCAGGTGGGCGAAGCCGCCTATGAGTTGATGGTGTACTGGCTGGGCTGACCACAGGAGCCGAAGGCATGTTCCCATGCCTTCATTCCTCCCCTTCCATCACCTGCAGTTGGGTCGCCGCCAGCCGAACGACCTCGTACTCTTGCTGCAAACGGGCCAGCGCCTCGGGCAGCCTGGCCTGATCGAGCTCCCAGGATTCTATTTCGCTGCAGGTCGCCACCAGTTTCAGAGTGCCCATGATCCTGGCGCCCCCTTTCAGGCGATGTATGCGGTCGATGAACTGGCCGACATGCCCCTCCTCCGCGGCCCGTTGCAATCCCGCGATATCGTCATCACTGGCCCGCACGAACTCGGCCAGCAGAGGCACCATCAGGGTCGACTGGTGTGCGGTCAGCGGCCCCAGATACCGCCGGATCTCCTCCATGCAGACGACCATGTCACTCTGCTCTTCCCGCTGCATGTGCCGACGCAGGCAGTGATCGAGCGCCTCCAGTCCAACTGGCTTGAACAGACAGTCATCCATCCCTGCCGCCTGCCCTTCATTGATCTGCTCCTGCCGCGCATCGGCCGTCAGCCCGAGGATCACGGTGCGTCGCCAGCCGTGCAGCCGCTCCAGCTTCCGACATTGGCGAACCAGCTCGAAGCCGTTCATGCCGGGCATGTTGAAGTCGGTCATGATGACATCCACCCTGGCTCCGATCAGCAGCCGCAGCGCCTCTTCTCCCGACTCGACGGCCGTGGCGTCATGACCCAGATAAGCCAGTTGCTGGCTGACCAGCAACCGGTTGGCTGGATGATCGTCCACGACCATGATCTTCAGTCGCCGCACCGGCTCCACCGCCGGCTCCTGTGCAGGCGTGGCGGGCATCGCCACGGCATCAGCCACCGGCAGCTTGATCTCGATACTGACCCGGGTCCCCTGCCCGGGCGCACTCTCCAGTTGCAGGGAGCCGCCCATCGTCTCGCACAGGGAGCGGGAGATCATCAGACCCAGCCCAGTACCCGACTGCTGGATTTTCTCGGGTTGGCTGGCCTGGCTGAAGGGCTCGAACAGCCTGGCCTGCTCGGCCTGATCGATGCCGATTCCGGTATCCAGAATGGTGAGCTGCACGGTACACCAGCCATCGCTGACCCGGGAGGCCAGCGTCACCGTGACCGACCCACGCTCGGTGTACTTGATGGCGTTGCTGATCAGGTTGGAGACGATCTGCTTGTAACAAAGACCATCGATCTGCACCCAGGAAGGATTGCCCGTGACGAGATCCAGCCGCAGATTTTTCTGCCTCGCCAGCGCGGTAAAGACGGTAACGACCGATGCTGTCAGGGTCACGATGTCATGGGGTTCGGGGGAAAGTTCAAACCGGCCAGACTCGATCTTGGAAATATCCAGGATGTCGCCGATGAGGCTCAGCAGATCGCTGGCCGAGCCATGGGCAATAGCGAGGGAGGCCTGATCCTCCTCGTGCAGCCTACCCCGCTTGAGCGCCAGTTCCAGCAAGCCGATGATGGCATTCATGGGGGTACGGATCTCGTGGCTCATGGTCGCGAGGAAGGTGCTCTTGGCACGGTTTGCCTCCTGGGCCTCCTGGCTGGCCACCGCCAGCTCATCGAGCAGGCGTACCCGTTCGCTGACGTCGATCCAGCCTCCCACGCCCCCCTGCACATTGCCGTTCAGATCGTAGTAAGGCTGAACCCAGTGATAGACGTCGACCCCGCCCGTCGGCAGGACCAGACGGTGATCCCCCTCCTGGGCACGGCGGCTGTCACAGGAAAGCACCAGATCCCCGTGCAGGGGAGCAAGAAAAGGCCAGCGCGTTCGCGCGTCGTCCAGACCCGTGCCGAGCAGGCTGACCTTGGGCTCGCCAAGGAAGCTGGCATAGCTGCTGTTGCACAGTACCAGGATCCCGTTCAAATCCCGCGCATAGATGGGGTGAGGTGTCCCGTCCACCAGATCGGCGATGAACTTGAGCTGGGTGCTCAGCGCCCCCTCCACCAGTCGCCGCTCGCGGATCTGCTTGCGCAGGGACAGCCCCCATAGGCCAACCCAGAGGGTCAGCAGCAGGATCAAGGCGATAAAGACCCCGAACTCCTGAATTAACTCCTGCCAGGAGACACTCTCCTGTTTGACATTGACCCGCCAGCGGTTGGAGAGCCCTTCCAGCTCATCCGGCGGAATGATGGCAATCACCTTGTCCAGAATGTCCCGCAGTACGGGATGCGCGGGGGTGACCGCCAACGCGGCACCGATGGGGATGGAATCGAACAGCTCCCCCGTAATGATCAGGCTGTCGGGGAATTTGCTGTTCACGTAGTACTTGGCCACCCGCAGCGGCAGTATGGTCACATCGCACACATCCATCGCCACACAGCGCATGGCATCTTCAATCGTATCGAACTGCCGCGACGTCAGCTTGCCGTATTCCGCCTCGATGGCCTGGGTCGAGATAAAGCCTCTGACCATGGCCACGGTGCCGGTCTTGAGCAGCGATGCAGGGGGGACCTCCCGGTGGCGCAGCCCCACCACATAGGAGAGGGGATCGAGGACAAAGGCCCGGCTGAACAGATAGCGGTTCCTGCGCTCGGCAGAAGGGCTCAACACCCCCGCATCCACCTGGCCGCTATCCAGCAACTGGGTCATCTGCTCCGGCGTCTTGGCAGGCACCACCTCGAGCTCCACCCCCAGCTTGGCTCGCATGACCTGCAGCAGATCGGCGACCACGCCGTGCATGGTACCGGTGACGTCATAGAAACTGAGGGGCGGGATGCCGCTGTTCACCGCAATCCGGATCTTCTCCCGTTTGCTCAGCCATTCCCATTGCTCGCGGCTCAGGTCGATTCTGCTGGCACCGATGGAGAGGCCCCCCCCATTCCAGCGCTTGGCCACTTCCGCCCGCTTGCCCTCGAGGATCTCCCCCAGCGCGATATCCATGATCCTCTTGAGTCGCCGCTCCTTGGGATTGAGGGCAAAGGCAAAACCGGCGGTATCGATATAGAGCGGCTTCAATAATTGAATGCTGCTCTGATAGAACTTGTTGACGATGAAATTGCCGGAGATCATGTCCACCATGACGGCATCAACCTGACCATATGCCACCGCGGACAATGCACTATAGCGGGACGGGTATATTTTAATTTTGTAGTCCGACAGATAGCGCATGATGTCCATGAACGGCAAATAATACTCCGGCACGGCTATTGTTCTTATTTCTCGCTCTTTGACCTGAATGTTTTTATAGATGGCTGGGTCGTCAGCAATATATTTGTCAGTCAGCAGAAGATGCTGTTCCCGCTCATAGGAATTGGAGGTACTCAGCAGATCGATCTCCCCCCGCTGGAGCGCTTCAATGGCAGCCGCCCTGGAGGGATATCCCTTCACCAGGATCTCGATGTGCAACAGATGGGTCAACATGCCGACGATGTCGGCCGTCACCCCTTCATAGGCATTCGCCCTCAGAGTGATGTCCATAGGCGGGTTGTCAGGTCTGGGCACCCCCAGGATCAGCCGCTCGCGCTCCTGCAACCAGCGCCACTCCTCCCCATGCAGCGGCAAGGGGCTGGCATCGAGGTATTCCCCGCCATCCCGCGAATAGACTTGCAGCAGGGGCTCTTCCGGTTCCCGGGCCGCCAGCGGCCACCCCCAGACCAGCGCCAGCAGAAGCAACAGCAATTTCGCCCTGTTCACAGCAGTTTCTGCCGTCTGGCCAGACTGATCAGATCAACGATGTTGGTGATGTTGAGTTTCTTCATCAACCGGGTCTTGTAGGTACTGACGGTTTTCTCGCTCAACAGCATGCTTTGGGCAATCTGCTTGTTGGCATGACCTTGACAAATCTGCAGCAGCACGCTCATCTCGCGGGAAGAGAGGGTCGACAGCAGATCTTCCCGATCGACCGTATGGGCATGCCTGGCGCCGGCGATGACGTCACGGGGGTAATAGAGTTGCCGCTTCTCTATTTTTGCGATCGCATCCTTCAGCAAATACAAATCATCCAGCTTGGACAAGAATCCCTCGGCGCCAGCTTGCAGGCACCGCACCATAATATGATGAGTGGACTGTGCAGACAGCACCAGAATCTTGGCGCCAATATCCAGCATCTTGATTCTCTTTATCACTTCGATGCCATCAAGCTGAGGTATTCCAATATCAAGAATGACAATATCTGGATGGGTGTTCCTGGCCATGGCGATAGCATCAACACCATTATCAACCTCGCCTAACACATGATGTTCTTCCTGTTTCAACAACATGTTCACGGCCATTCTTATTGCTGGATGATCATCAACTATCAATACCTTCGCCATATATAGATCCGTTATTCAGCCCTGTCCGACGAGCATATTAACTACAAATCAAGCAACGACACCATACAGCTTGATCTTGTTTTCAATATGTTAAATAAATATAAAAATGGCATTCTCAAGTTAATCACCATTATAGCTTCATTTATTTTTTATATATTTATCAATATATTGCATTTTATTTGCCTCGTATGGAGCCTGGTGGTGGCCGGGTCCCCTCCCTCGTTGATGTCCCCTCCTTCCCGGTTTTTCCTGTGCTCTTCCTCCCGCAATAAAAGACCTAAAAAACATATAAATCAAATACATGAGACACAACAACCCACTGAAAGGAAAGGGAAATCAATTATTTTATAAAGTTTGCGCCCCATCATCCTTTGAGATTTTTCCTACGCACCATTCGGTCGATCAAAACAGATCCGATCGTTATCTTAGTCGACGAAAAAACAAGCTGGTCCGAGGAGAAACATATTCCAGGTCCGGCTGCCACGACTGGTCGAATCGTCGCCAACGTGGCAAGGCATGCCCCTGACGGGCAATGAACCAACCGGGTGGTCAATACCATCCAGAAGATATGTAGGAAATATCGTAATGAAGAAGACTCTGATTGCTCTGTCCGTGGCTACCCTGGGCTTTGCCGCCACCGCTCAAGCCGCCGTAGAAGCGTCTGCCGTCGCGACCTGGCAGGCCACTGCCAAGAAAGACACCACTTCCGAGCTGGTGGTCACCCCGCTCTCCAGCCTCTCCTTCCAATATGCCGAAGGGATCAAGGGGTTCAACACCGTCAACGGCCTGTTCGATGTCGCCATCAAGGGTGATGCCAGCGCGACCGACTTCACCCTGAAGGCGAAGAAGCTGAACGGCACCCTGAATCACCTGGGTGGCGACTCCACCGTCGATGTGGGCGTGCTGTGGGGCGGCGCACCGGTCAGCACAACCGCCTACACCACCCTGATCGACACCGCTGCCGGCATCACGGGGGGGAATCTTTCTCCTCTTGCCAACGGCTTCAAGAACGATGCCGAACGCGTCACAGCGCAGGGTTCCTTCACTTTCAACATTGAAAGTGCCACTGCCAGCGGCACCCCCACCACCTTTGACGCCCTGCCGGACGGCCTGTGGAGCGGTGAAGTCAACGTCGAGTTCGTAGCGAACTGGAGCTAACTCATCCACCGCTTACCATTGAGGGCCCTGCGGGGCCCTTTGTTCTCTTAGGGGCACATCATGAACCTGAAAATTGCAGCGATATGGCTGCTGCTCATTCCCGGTATCAGCCAGGCGATCAATGTCGGCGCCGTCACCACCTTCATTGATGCAGGCAGCCAGGAGGTCGCCAAACAGATTGAAAATGGCAGTGACCAGGCCAGATTGGTCACGATCAGCGTGACACGCATCACCTCACCGGAAGAGGGAGGGCAGGAGATCCCCATGGAAGTCAGCGGCGAGCTGATGTTGTCACCCAGTCGGCTGATGCTGCCCGCCAATGCCAAAAACAACGTCAGGTTCTTTTACAAGGGTCCGCAGGATGACAAGGAGCGTTACTACCGCATCCGCTGGCTGGACACGGCGCTCTCCGTCGACGATCAGCGCAACGAACGCCGTCAGGCTGTTGCCACCACGTCAGCACAGATAGGCACCATTCTGGTGGTAACACCACGCCAGCACCGGTTCGCCTATGACCTGAAGGACGACACGCTCACCAACCAGGGCAATGCCTCCTATCGCACGGTAGCGTATGGCCCCTGCCTGAAAGGCGAGGAGCTGTGCAAGGAAACCTACTACGACCTGCCGGGCAAGCAACGCCGGTTCAAGCAGGTCAATATGCGTGATCCAAAGAGCCACCTGGGACTCTGGCTGGGTCAGGAATTCGTCGTCATCAAGTAACCCCCTATCACGGTGCCGCCCCACCCTCTTGCAGGGTGACGGCTCTCGATCTCCACACCCGGAACCATGGTGCTCGATATGTTGAAAAAAGCCTGGCTGTTGCCGCTCTCCTGGCTGATTGCGATGTCAGCCTCGGCCAGCACTGCTGCCCCTCTCAAAATTGCCAACGTCATCATTCCTGCCAGTTTTGCCAAGGCGCTGGAAGAGGGGCTGGCGGTACCGGTACGCCTGCGATACACGGATGAGGACAACAGGATCGACACCCTGACCGACGACACCATCGGCAATGCCACCCTGCTGCTGCAAGACGGCAAGCTGCACTTGTTGCACCTTGATTTCAGTGCCGGCCAGCAGCAAGGCGTGCTGAACGATGCCCTTACCACTCTGCTCTCCAGCAAGCAAAGACGCACCTTTTCTGCCGATGGCGCCTTGCAGATCGATGCCGATGCCAGCATGCAGCTGGACCTCGTCGCCATGCTGCTCACCATCCGGGTGTCACGGGATGCCTTTGGCCAGGCGAGGCAATCTGACAACCGTGTCGCACTGACCCCGACGGTGGACACCCTGACGGGCGTACAGCGCTACAACCTGGGTTACTCCTTCATCAATACCCCCCAGAGCGGGCACCAGGACTCCAATTTCCTGCAGCTGGAGAGTACCGTAGGGCTGGGCGCGCACCATGTCGCCGTGGATGCATCCCTTTACAACCTGGGTGAGCCGGAGCAGAGCGGCGACATCTACCGCGCCATGTACGAACGGGATCTCGATGATCGCCGCATCGCAGCAGGCATGGTCTCGACATGGGACCTGCAGACCCTGGGGGTGGTGACGGGCCTGACCACGGGTCGCCTCTACGGCGCATCCTATGGCAACCAGGCGCAATCTCGAAAACAGACCACCAACGAATCGACCACTCCGGTGCAAGTCTTCATGCCCGCCAACGGCGAGGCCAGGGTCTATCGGGATGAACGCCTGATAGGCCTGCAAAACCTGGCGATCGGCAACCAGCACATCGACACCTCCGCGTTCCCCAACGGGGTCTACAACGTCACGGTCGAAGTCTATGTCGACGGCCGCCTGACCAGCACGACCACCCAGCGAGTCACCAAGCTGGGCGGCAATCAGGGCTTTACCCGGGAGTGGGGATGGCAATGGTGGGGAGGCATGATGGAGAACAGCCAGCACAGCGGCGATTCCCCCCTGCTCGGTCTGTCGCTGGCACGCTCGCTGGATACCCTTGATCTGGCGACGACCACCTATGCTTTCAGGGATGCGGCCGTCGGCGAGGCACGCGCAAGCTGGCAGGTCACGGATCGCCTCGGCACCCAGTTACAAAGCATGCTGTCCACCGATCACTCCTGGCGGCTGGCGTCCAGCCTTTCCTTGCAAGCCCATGACAATGCCTCCCTGTGGGTCAGCCAGGAAAAACTGTATGCAGGCGATGCCCTGGGAGTGAGTGCAACCGAGCTCTACTCTGCCGGCATCACGATCAATCTGGGTGGCTGGGTCAGCGGCATGGGCCAGCTGACCTTCAACACCACGCACGACCGTCAGATGAACAGCGATCGCAGTTATGCGGATTACTACCAGCACCTCTATGCGGGCCGATACGGCAACCTCTCCATGCGCGCCAGCCTGCAGAGCGACAGTGGCACACTCAATGGATTCAGCAACAAGAGCATCACCCTGGACTACTCCATCCCGTTCGACAATCTGTTCAGCTTCGGCATGAGCAGCAACGAGCAGGGCCAGACCACGGCCAACCTCAACTATCAGAAGCGCATGGAGGGAGCCATCAATCTGGCCGCGCTGAATGCCTCCCGCATGATGCACGGCAGCGACACACACAATATGGCGCTTTCCGGCACCCTGGGGTTCGAGAACAGGGTCATCGGCGGCACCATGACGCTGGGTCGCGGTCATGGCGGCGACGTGAATGGCAACCTGATTGCACGGGGTGCCCTGATCACCACGGAGAACGACGTGATCGCATCCAGCCGGAGCACCTCTGGTTCAGGCCTCATCATCAATACCGGCATCCACCGGGAAGGACAGATGCTCGCCAAGGTGAATGGACAGGACTACCCCCTGCAAGGGGAACAGACCTTCCTGGCGCTCCCGCCTTATCAGGAATACGAAGTGGAACTGCTCAACAGCAAGACGGGCAAGGACAGCTATGACATCAACACTGGCAAGCAGCGCTACACCCTGTTCCCCGGCAACGTCGCCACTCTGGATGCCGGCAGCAGCATCAAGGAGATGGTCACCGTGTTTGGCGTACTCAGGGCAGAAGATGGCTCGCTGCTTGCTAACGCCCGCATTGACAACCACATCGGCACCACGGTGACCAACGAGGTCGGCGAGTTCACCCTGGACGTGGACAAGGCCAACCCCATGCTGACTTTCCGCCGGGGAAGCGACTTCTGTGAAGCCGACCTGGATCTTGCACAACACACGGGCGCGGCCTGGGTCGGCATCGTGACCTGCCAAGGACTGCCCACCTACGCCATGGTGAGAGAGTATTGAACATGAACATCACACACAGATTGCTGCTGGTCATTGCACTTGGCGCCGGCTGGGCACAGCAAGGCAGTGCGGCTGTATCCAAAACCGTCTGGCCGAATGCCGCGCTGCGCCATTTTCTGTTAATTGAAAATCAGGAAGACAACAACCTGTTTGTTGCGCCGACTGATGGCCTGGATCCGCGTCTGACCGGCGCAAATGCCTGGACCTCGCTCAAAGGAAATGGTCAGGTGAGCCTGGCGTACGTTGATAACGGATACAACACCGATATCAACAACTGGAACGTCGATATGTGGGAAAACGGCCCTATTCGCCGTCCTTATGTCAACCAACGCTGCATCATGTCTTATACCCGTTGTGACCCCGATACCGCTGAGGCGGTCAACAAGCCGGCCGTCGTTGATGATTTGGGCTTCTTCGGTCTCATTGGGGCATCTGCCGGGTGGGGACATGGCAAATTGAGTGCAAGTTTCTTTGATTATCTTCGAACCATGCCTGTCGGAGCTGTTTTGAACAGGGAGATGAACCTGTGCAGGACCACGCTAAAATATGACGCGGCAGCCGGTGAACGCTGTATCAATCAGAACAGCGGAAACTGGTACGTCAGAAACATGCAGCACAAGAAGGCCGGCCATCTTCGTTTCGTACAAACCAATGCAATAAGTGAAGTCATTGTGGACAGCAATGGTGTTCCTTATGTCTTGCCCGGTTCACAAGGCTGTGAGAATTACAGGCTGGGTACCCGAGATGGGATTTTGTGTCGTTTTCTTGATTACAACTTCAATGAAGATGGCAGTCAGAACTACACCGAGCCCTACATGTATACCAATGTCAAAAACAGCTCGCTGAATAGCGCCATTGGTTCTGCGGATCTGCAAATGAGCGCAGATTTGAAAAATTGGGCAAGCAAAGGCTCTCGCTACAACATCAGCTATTTAAGAGGACAGCCATCTGTTTATCTTTTCTTGTCCAGCAATTTCTTCAAACAAGTTGTAAGGCTGGGACTGCAAGATCAACTGACTCGCAGTCTGATCAACTTCAATATGAAGAATGGATATGCTCCCGAGAGTGGATACTATGAATTCAGCGGCACAACCGAAATTCATATAAAACCACGGGACTTCAGCGTATCCATCTTGTCTTCGGAGGGCGTCAGCAATCCTTACAGGGAGGGGCAGGTCGGAAAAGACATTCTGAGCTTCTCATACAATATCTCTGATAGCGGCCCCATCAGTGCCGATATGCTGGAAATTTCTATTTCACAGGACAGGGGGTCGCCTTATCGGGGATATTGCACTTTCTATCCGGCAGGCTCCTTCGCACCTGAACAGGCCGTCCCCATCCCTACCAGGCTGGTATTCGATTCGGTGGCTCATGGAGCGGGTTCACGGCACGCCATTCGCTGCGATCGCACACCGGTGGATATTCGCACCCTCGGAATACAGGACAATCAACCACCACAGGAGTGGAATGATCCCGTCAACGGCCAGGGCATCACCCGGTTTTACAAGCTGGCGCTGGAATTCGACCTGACCGATCCCATGGTGCAGCGCACCATGGGCGACGAGATGTGGGAAGGCGAGGTGGAACAAAGCGGCACCATCATCATCAAGGGGACCTGGCGCTGACCATGGAGTACAACATGCATCGTCTACTTTGGCCCTTGCTGGGCGGCTTGCTGGCCTCACAGGCCGCCGCCCTCGACATCGGCGCCATGACTCTTGCCATGGCGCCAGAGCAGGAGTTCATTACCAGAACCCTGACCAACAACAGTGCTTCACCCAAGCTGTACGACATACAAATGGAAAAAATCAGCGACCCCACGGCCAGAGGCAGAACACTGCCCACCGTCCCCGGTGAGCTGCTGTTTGCCCCCAGGCGCTTCACCCTGCACGCCAGACATGCCCAGAACGTCAAGTTCTACTACAAGGGGCCCGCCGATGACCATGAGCGTTACTACCGCATCACCTTCACCGAATCACCAGCAGCCCAGGTGGATGAAGGCAGCCAGACGCAGCACCGGGGAACCGTCGAGGTGAAACTGGCCCTGCAGTCCATCCTGGTGGTGCGCCCGCGTCAGTCACGTTTTGCATACCAGCTGGACCCGGTACAGAGCGCCATCACCAATACCGGCAACACCTATTTCGAGTTCATGGTGAAACAGGGCTGCCAGCAGGCGGACAGCGAGGCGGACAGCAAGTACCTGCTGCCCGGGGAGACCTACCACAATCCCGGGATCAATCAACCGGGCAACCAGAAGCTCATCGTCTACCAGTCCCGCTTCATCCCGGTGGGCAAGGATTGCTGGCCAGACTAGGTGCCCGACACCGGACGGTCAGCAATCCCCAGGGTCAGGAGGAGAGCGTCGCCAGCCTGGCCGCAAACCCCATGAAGAAGAGGCCGATAAGGCCGTTGCCGAGACGGGCCGCCGTCTGGCGCTGACGGAAAAAGCGGGCCATCAGGGTACCGCCGAAGATCAGCAGGGTCAGGTAGACGAAGCTCATCGCTTCCAGCATGCCAGCCAGCACCAGGTAGGAGATCCAGGTGTGGGCATAGCTGAAGTCGATGAACTGCACGAAGAAAGAGACGTAGAACAGGATCGCTTTGGGATTGGTGAGGCTCAGGGTGAGGGCCTTGGTAAAATAGCGCTCACCGGGATCCATCTCGGACGCCGGTCCCGCCTTTTTGGCGATGAAGTTCGCGTGCAGGATCTTCACCCCCAGATAAAGCAGGTAGATGGCGCCCAGATAGCGCACCAGGGTAAAGAGCAATGGGGTGGTGCGAATGAGGGACGCGATCCCCAGATAGGCGCAGAAAATGAGAATGGCATCGCCGACGAAGACGCCGAGGGCGGCGCGATAACCCGGGCCTATGCCGCGCACGGCACCGGTTCGCAGCACGTAGAGGGAGTTCGGGCCCGGGGCGATGATGATGAAGAAGAGACCGACCAGATAGGTCCAGACGTTGATGACACCCAGGCTTTCGAACATGTTCCCTCCATGGCGGGTGATGGGCCGGATAACGGCGGCAGGCCTTCTATACTAATCCGCCCTGCGCCAAGCACAAGATCTGACCAGCCATCCACACGCCGTCAGCATGAACGGCCTGCGCGCCACGCGAACGCAATCCGGGCGTTCGCCCACTTTGGTTATGTCCAGATGCGCCGGGATAGGGCATGGTAGAGGGAGTGATACCCCAGCCATGGACAAGACCTTGAGTACCGACACCCCGATCACCGCCCCGCCCGCGGTGGACAACCCGACTACCACCGCTTATCCGGTGATCGCCGCCATCAGCTTCTCGCACCTGTTGAACGACATGATGCAGTCGGTACTGCTGGCCATCTATCCCCTCCTGAAGCTGGGGCTCGATCTGTCGTTCACCCAGATAGGTCTCATCACCCTCACCTACCAGTTCACGGCCTCGCTGCTGCAACCCCTGATCGGCCTCTATACCGACCGCAGACCCATGCCCTACTCCCTGCCTCTGGGCATGGGCTTCACTCTGGTGGGGCTGCTCTACCTGTCGCAGGCAGGCAGCTTTGGCGCCGTGCTGTTGTCGGCCATGCTGATCGGCATGGGCTCCTCCGTCTTCCACCCGGAATCCTCCCGGGTCGCCCGCATGGCGGCCGGCAACCAGCCTGGTCTGGCCCAGTCTCTGTTCCAGATCGGCGGCAATCTGGGATCGGCCATCGGCCCCCTGCTCGCGGCGCTCATCATCGTGCCGAAAGGACAGGGCAGTGCGGCCTGGTTCTCGTTGTTCGCACTCATCGGGGTCATCGTGCTCAGCTTCGTCGGCCGCTGGTCCAGCCACCATGCTGCCAGCTTCCATCGGCGGATGAGGGCCCATGCCGGCACCGGCCTGAGCCGCCGCCAGATTGGCTGGTCACTGGCCATCCTCGGTCTGCTGATGTTCTCCAAGTTCTTCTACATGGCCAGCCTGAGCAGCTATTACACCTTCTACCTGATGGACAAGTTCCACCTGTCGCTGGAGAGCGCCCAGCTCTATCTGTTCGCCTTCCTGTTTGCCGTCGCGGCTGGGACAGTGCTCGGCGGGCCACTCGGCGATCGCATCGGTCGCAAGCGGGTGATCTGGATCTCCATCCTCGGCGTCGCTCCCTTCACCCTGCTGCTGCCCCACGTCGACCTGTTCTGGACCTCGGTGCTGTCGATCGTCATCGGCCTCATCCTGGCGTCGGCCTTCTCCGCCATCCTGGTCTACGCCCAGGATCTGGTACCCGGCAAGGTCGGCACCATTTCCGGCCTCTTCTTCGGCTTCGCCTTCGGCATGGGAGGGATAGGGGCCGCCCTGCTGGGCAGATTGGCCGATGCCACCAGCATCGAAACCGTCTATCAGGTCTGCGCCTATCTGCCCCTTATCGGCCTGCTGACCGCCTTCCTGCCCAATATCAGGAGAGGCTAGAGGCCAAGCGGCAGCCAGCGACCGACCATAAAAAACGCGGCCTGAGCAGGCCGCGTCTGGTTCCATCACTCGGGCCGCCTGACACGGCCCGATCCGCTCGGACTCATCCGCTGAGCCTCTTTGTCAGCAGTACGGCCTCTCCCCCAGCCCGACGACCGGGCCCACTGGAAGTTGTCACCCGAGAGGCCGCTGACGGGACCATTCACAGCAAGGATGCGGCATCCCTCAGCAGTACTGGCCTGCCACCCAGCCCGACGACCAGGCCCACTGGAAATTGTAACCACCGAGCCAGCCGGTCACATCGACCACTTCGCCGATGAAGTAGAGGCCGGGCACGGTGCGCGCCTCCATGGTCTTGGAGGAGAGCGCGTTGGTATCCACTCCCCCTAAGGTCACTTCGGCGGTGCGATACCCTTCGGTGCCGTTGGGCAGGATCTGCCAATCCCCCAGCAGGGTGGCCACCGCCTCCAGCTCCCGTTCGTTGTACTGGCGCATCGGCTTGCTCACCAGCCATCCCAGCTCCACCAGCTTGTCGACGAAGCGCTTGGGCAGCTCGCGCCCCAGCACGGTTTTCAGCTCCTGGGCAGGATGGGCCTGGACCCAGGTCTTGAGGGTCTCTGGAATGTCGAGATCCGGCAGCAGGTTGATGTGAATCTTCTCCCCCGCCAGCCAAAAAGAGGAGATCTGCAGGATGGCGGGGCCGGAGAGGCCGCGATGGGTGAACAGCATGGCCTCCTTGAAGCGGGTGCCATCCTCGGCGGTCACCGCCACCGGCAGGCTGACCCCCGCCAGATCGGCGAAGGCCTCCTTGTCGGCCTGATGCAGGGTAAAGGGCACCAGCCCGGCGCGAGTCGGCAGCACGGTGAGGCCGAACTGCTCCGCCAGCTTGAAGCCATAAGGGGTAGCACCGAGTTTCGGCATGGAGAGGCCGCCGGTGGCGACCACCAGCGACGAGCAGGCGATCTCCCCCTTGCTGGTGTCGAGCACGAAGCCTTCATCTGTCTTGCTGACGGTGAGGATCTCGGTCTGGAACTGCAGGGTCACGCCAGCCCAGTCGCACTCGGTCAGCAGGATGTCGACGATATCCTTGGCGCTGTCGTCGCAGAAGAGCTGGCCCAGCGTCTTCTCGTGGTAGTTCAGGCCATGCCTGTCCACCAGATCGATGAAATCCTGCTGGGTATAGCGCGCCAGCGCCGATTTGCAGAAGTGGGGGTTGGCCGAAAGGAAGGCATGGGGACCCACCTGATGATTGGTGAAGTTGCAGCGACCGCCGCCGCTGATGAGGATCTTGCGGCCCGGCTTCTTGGCGTTGTCGAGCACCAGCACGGAGCGACCCCGGTAGCCAGCCTGGGCCGCACACATCAATCCGGCCGCCCCGGCACCGATCACCACCACATCCACCTGTTTCATCGTCACTCACCCATCAAAAGAAAAACGGCCCCTTTACCTTAAAGGACCGTCATTGTACCCGGCAGACACCAGCACAGCGGTACAAGGACACCTGCAAATAGAAAACGGCCCCTTTACAAGGGGCCGTCATTGTACTGACTGAACACTAAGTGTCCACGACTATCAGGCGTTGCCGTCCATGATGCTGGCCGGTGCGCCCTTGGCCAGCTCGGCCAGCTCCTTGTCGATGAAATAGAGGCCCTTGCCATCCTCGCCCACCAGGCTCAGACGGTCGACGATGCTCTTGAACAGCTTCTCCTCTTCGTGCTGCTCGGCCACGTACCACTGCAGGAAGTTGAAGGTGGAATAATCCTGGGTGGTGAAGGCGACATGGGCCAGACCGTTGATGCACTTGGTGATGTGATACTCGTGCTCCAGGGTGGTGCGGAAGATGTCACCCAGGGACTTGAATTCATGGGGAGGCGCTTCGATGGCCCCCAGCACCGGCATGGCACCGGTCTCGCTCACGTAGGTGAACAGGCGCTCCATGTGCTGGCGCTCCTCGACCGCATGCTGGCGCAGGAAGGTGGCGGCCCCCTCGAAGCCCTTGTCCTCGCACCAGGCGCTCATCTGCAGGTAGAGGTTGGAGGAATAGAATTCAAGATTAATCTGCTCGTTCAACTTCTCGATCATGGCTTTGGCCAACATGATGATTCTCCACTGTGATTTGCCCACGATTGTCGCCACTGTTGCATCCTGACGCAACCAGAGACAACCGACGCACCCCGCAGTTGCGACGACTTTTCACCTCATCCTCTCCCCCATACGGTTATAGAGAAGCAAAGAAACATGGTGTAGGTGACATCAGCCATTATGATGGCGCCATTGGTCGGGGAAAGGATTCAATGAGATTCATAATGGCACTGGCGCTGCTCTGGATGACCCAGTTGCAGGCAGCTCCCTCCTTGCTGAAAGAGGCTGAATTGCAGGCGGCGCGCGATCCCGTCGGCTATCTGCAGCGCCTCGACGCCAGTCCCCAGCAGGATATGGAACTGTTCTACGCCAGGTCCCTGGCCCAGGCAGCCCTTGGCCGCTATCCACAGGCACAGCGCGACAATGCCCGCGCCCGCGGTCTGGCCAATGCCCAGCAGGAGACCCTTCGCCTGCTCGACTTCCGGTTGCAGCAGATTGCCCTGACCCTGGATGCCGATACGCCGGATCAGGCGCTCGAGCTGCTCACCCAGCTCTGGCCAGCGGTCCGGCATCACCCCAGGCAGGTCTCGGAGTGGCATGCCCTCAACGGGCTCGCCCTCTACCGTACCCAGCAGATGAAAGAGGCGATCCTCGAGCTCAAGACCGCCTATCACCTCAAGCAGAAAGAGCCGGGTTCCATCCTCTCCACCTTGCAGTGCGGCCGTCTGCTGATGACCCTCGGCAACCTCTATGCGGACCTCAATCTCTACCGTGAGGCCGAGACCTATTATCAGGATGCCCTCGGCCAGATGGTGCAGCTCAACGAGCCCAACAGCCAGGCCATCATCCGGGCCAACATGGCCAGGCTCTACATCGACATGGGCCAGCCTGCCAGAGCCAGCCAGTTGCTCGATACCCTGCTGGCCACGCCGAGCCTGTCACCCCACTATCGCGCCATCGTCCTCGGCTACCAGGCCATGGTGTTCAACGCACGGGCGGACTGGCACTCAGCCTGGCGCAGCCTGGAGGAGGCACAAGCCATCTATGACAGGCTGGATAGCCCGCAGGCGGCCTCCCGTCTGACCGAGATCCGGGCAAGAACCCTGCTGGGTCGTGGCGAGAAGCAGCTGGCCCTGCAACTGCTGATGGAGCACACCGCCCCTCTCTCCATGGATGGTCGGGCGATGCAGGCCAGGTTGCTGGCCGATCTGGGCCGCTACCCCGAGGCCTATGGGGCCATGACCCGCTACATGCAGTACTACAAGCAGCACTTCAACCAGACCCTGAGCCAGCACGCAGCCGCCTTCCAGGTCGAGATGGATCTGGCTCGCAGCGAGGCCAGCAATCGCGCGTTGCAGCAGGAAAACGAGAGCAAGCGCCAGCAACTGCTCTACCAGCAGAGTGCCCGCTACTACCAATTGCTGCTGCTGGTGCTGCTGGCCGTCGCCTTGATCCTGCTCGGGCTCACCACCCGCAGGCTCCACCGCAGCTCGCGCCACCTCTACAAGCTCGCCACCTTCGATCAGCTGACCGGGCTGCCAAACCGGCGCGCCCTGCTGGAGAGACTGGGTCAACAGTGGCTGCACGAAACGCCCCTGACCCTGCTCATCATCGACATCGATCACTTCAAGCAGATCAACGACAAGCATGGTCACCAGGCGGGGGATCAGGCTATCCGGCAGTTGGCCAGGGAGCTCAAGAGCTGGGCACCGGACCAGCAATTGATCGGGCGCTGGGGCGGGGAAGAATTTCTGGTGGCCATGACCCAGGACGGGGCCACCTGCTGGCGGCTGGCGGAGCAGCTGAGAAGCCGGATCGCCTACCTGGCCGCCCCCCACATGACCATCAGCATCGGGGTGGCGGAACGCTCGACGCAGGATGACAGCCTGAGCCAGCTCATTCATCGGGCCGACATGGCCATGTATCAGGCGAAGCGCCAGGGGCGCAACCAGACCGTGCTGGCCCAGTCTCCCCACCTTTCCCCTGAACTGGCCTGCAACGTCGCCTGATGCCCCTCGTGCGGGTGTCAGGGCGTCAGCTCAGTGAGTGACGCCACGTTCACCGGCGCACCGTAATCCACCCCCGGCAGCTCGAAGCCGTTTAGCTGCATGAACTCCTGGCGCAACCCGGCAAAATCCCCCAGGGTGCGGAAGTTCTCCGGCGTCACCTTGGGCCAGAGTGCCGAGACGGCGGCCTGCACCGCTGGCTCAAGCTCGTGGTCATCCATCCGGATCAGCCGGTTGCCATCGGCGACGACCCCTCTGGGCCCGTACATCTTGTCGGCAAACAGCCGCTGCATCTGCTCGATGCAGCCCTCGTGGACACCACGCTCCTTCATCACCCCCATCAACAGGCCCAGATAGACAGGCAGCACCGGAATAAACACGCTCGCCTTGGTCACCAGCGCCTTGCAGACCGACACCCAGGCATGACCGCCAATCCCGGCAAGTTGCAGGTTGATGGTCTCGGCGGTGGCGTGCAGGTGCTCCTTGGCATAGCCGATGGTGCCGTCCCGATAGAGGGGATAGGTGGACTCGGGGCCAATGTAGGAGTAGGCGACGGTCCGGGCACCGGGGGCCAGGCAATCCGCCTGCTGCAATGCCTGCATCCAGCGCTGCCAGTCCTCGCCCCCCATCACGGTGACGGTGTCGCGGATCTCCTCCGGGGTGGCTGGCACCAGCGACTGCTGCACCAGCGCATCGTGCTCCAGATCCAGCCCCCAGCCTTGCAGCGGCTGGCCTGTGGTCTTGAGCACCGAGCGTACCTGTGTGCCATCCGGCATCACCCTGACTCCGCTCGCCAGCGAATAGACCACCAGATCCACCTGCCCGAGCTGCTGGCGGATGACGTCGATGGCCTGCTGGCGCATGGTGTCGGAGAAGGCATCCCCGATCAGGTTGACGGCGATACGACCGGCTTGCTCCGCCGCCTGACGAAACCAGATGTTGTTGTACCAGCCAGCACTGCCGAGCCCCTTGTCGGAGGGACCCCGCTCGAACGAGACGCCCAGGGTATCGGCCCCGGCGCCGAAGGTGAGCGCGATCCGGGACGCCAGCCCGAAACCGGACGATGCCCCCAGCACCAGCACCCGTTTCGGCCCGTTGAACGGCCCCGCCGCCCGCACCTGTTCGATCTGTTGCAGCACGGCGGCGCGACAACCCATGGGGTGGCAATTGCGGGCAACACAACCCTGGATCTGGGGATGAATGATCATGAAGGACTCTCCGGTGCATCGGTGGGACATGAGAAACGGCCATGACAGCGTCACCCGGTTGCAGGTGAGGAGCCCTGGCCGTTTTGCCAAGGGAACTGGCTACAGCATAACCAAGGGGGGCGGGATTACCTTGATGTCGGACGGGATATGGGCTGGAAGAGGGCAGAAAAACAAAAGGGAGCGCGAGGCTCCCCAAAGCGGTATTCAGATGCTTTTTGTTGTTTTGTGTTCATTGCGAAGCACGGGCACATCCTATTCCCCCACCTTCCCGGGGGCAATAGCACGCCTGTGACCGGCGTCAAACTCCTGTTCAAAATATGCACTCCCCGGCCACCTGCACCTCTACGCCTTCCGGTTCGGGGTCAGGCAAATCCTGAAACTGTGGCGACGATGCCGTTTTAGTTTCAGCAGACATTGGTATAGTGGACCCAGGATCAGTGAGGAGAACTCCCATGAATGGAACCTATTACAAACACGTACTGGCCGCGATCGACCTGTCGGAAGACAACCGCAAGGTGATCGAGAAGGCGGTCGACCGGGCCCGCTCCAACGGCGCCAAGCTGTCGGTGATCCATGTGGATGTGGACCTCAAGGATCTCTACACCGAGATGATCGACATCGACATCGACAACGTGCAGGACCAGGTGATCGCCGAAGCGAAGGAGAAGCTGGAAGCCTTCCTCGCCTCGGTGGACTACCCCATCGAGAAGAAATTGGTGATCTGCGGCGATCTGAGCGAGCGGGTCAACCAGGCGGTCAAGGACTACCAGATCGACCTGCTGGTGTGCGGCCATCGCCAGAGCTTCTGGAGCCTGCTCACCTCGAGCGCACGCCAGCTGATGAATACCGTGCCCTGCGACATGCTGGTCGTGCCCTTGCAGAAGTGATCGAACAGGCGTAGTGTGATTTGCCATGAATATGACCTCATTCAATCACAACTACTGGTGGTGCTGCTTCTAAACAGGCGGCACTGCTTTTCTATGTAAAATTTCCAAAAGAAAACACCGTGACCGCCGAGAGGCTGTCATTGTTTTCATCCCTTTGTCGCCTCCCGGCTCACCCAACTGGAGAGAGTGACATGCACAACCCCGTGATCCTGACCGGCGACCGCCCCACCGGCAAACTGCACATCGGCCATTACGTCGGCTCCCTGCGCCAGCGCGTGGCCGCCCAGCACCATTACCGCCAGTTCGTCATGATCGCCGATCTGCAGGCGCTGACCGACAACGGCCACAACCCGGCCAAGGTGACCGACCACGTGCTGGAGGTGATGGCCGACTACCTGGCCGCCGGCCTCGACCCGGCCAAGACCACCTTCTGCCTGCAGAGCGCCCTGCCCGCCCTCGCCGAACTCACGACCTACTACCTCAACCTGGTCAGCGTCGCCCGGCTGGAGCGCAACCCCACCGTCAAGGCCGAAATCCAGCAGAAAGGGTTCGAGCGCAGCCTGCCCGCCGGCTTCCTCGTCTATCCGGTCAGCCAGGCCGCCGACATCACCGCCTTTCGTGCCACTCACGTGCCGGTGGGCGAGGATCAGCTGCCCATGCTGGAGCAGACCAACGAGATAGTGCGCCGCTTCAACACCCTGGTTGGCAAAGAGGTGCTGACCGAGTGCCAGCCCATCCTGAGCGACACCGGCCGCCTGCCCGGCATCGACGGCAAGGCCAAGATGTCAAAGTCCCTTGGCAACACCATCGAACTCGGCATGTCGAGCGACGAGATCAAGCAGGCGGTGTTCGCCATGTATACCGACCCCAATCACCTCAAGGTGAGCGATCCGGGTCAGGTGGAGGGCAATACGGTGTTCGCCTATCTGGATGCCTTCCACCCTGACAAGGCCCTGGTGGCCGAGATGAAGGCCCATTACCAGCGCGGTGGTCTGGGGGACATGCGCTGCAAGCAGGTACTCAACGACTGCCTGCAGACCCTGCTCGCTCCGATGCGGGAGCGGCGCGAGGCAGCCATCGCCGACAAGCGCCAGCTGCTGCGCCTGTTGCAGCAGGGCACCGAGCAGGCCCGGGCCCTCACCGACGAGGTGCTGGCCGAGGTGAAGGGGGCGATGGGGCTGGACTACTTCTCCGGATTGGCGTGATCTGCCCCCTGCGGCGCGGGATGGCCGAGCGCATCCGCGCCGTAGCGCTCCCTCGCCAGCCGGTGCAACAACCCCTTGAACCAGCCGATCGCCTCGTCATGGGCACTGAGCGGGTGGCCCGCCATCAGATAGACGATGGGGATGGCGGGTTCCAGCTGGTGCAGGCGCAACGGATAGTGGCGACAGAAGTGGCGCCCGATCATCTCGGGCACCACCACCAGGTAGCGGCCGGTCGCCATCAGCGGCGGTACCGCCATAAAGCTCGGCAGCCTGACCCCCAGCTCCCGCTCCACCCCGAAACGGGCCAGCCAGAGATCCACCATGGCCTGGCTGTGGCCCCAGCTGGAGGTGTGGATATGGGGGCGGCTGACCAGTTCTCCCGGCCCCAGCATGTCGGGTAGGGCGCTGCCGAGGGGCGACAAACAGACCAGCGGATTGCTGAACCACTCCTCGCGCCACAACCGGGGCGAGAGATGGTTGGCACCGGCAAACCCGATCACCAAATCCAGTTCCCCCTTCTCCAGCTCCCGCTCGTAGTCGCTGTCCGCCAGCTCGCACACTTCCAGTCGGCAGTGGGGAGCCTGTTGCACCATCCACTCCACCAGCACCGGCACCAGGCCGTGCTCCACCGAGCCCGGGGTGGCGATGCGAAAGATCCGCCGCGCACTTGCCGGGTCGAATCCCTTGGCCTGACGCAGCCCCTGCTCCAGCATGGCCAGCGCCTGGCGCACCGGGCTCGCCAGCGCCTTGGCCCGTTCGGTCGGCATCATCTCGCGCCGACTCATCACGAACAGGGGGTCGTCAAGCGCCGTTCGCAGCCGCCCCAGCGCATGGCTGACGGTGGACTGGGAGAGGTGCAGCCGTTCGGCGGCACGGGTGACGTTGCGCTCCTGCATCAGCATGTCGAACACGGTGAGCAGGTTGAGGTCGAGGCGGGAGAGGGGCAGTTCCATCGATATTGGCCATAGTTGAATGACGACAATTCATTTTTGGCATAGTAGCAGATTGCATAGAATGCGCAGGCGAATTACATCGGAGATTCAAATGCGTAGCTATCTGTTGTTGCTGGCGATCGGCCTGTTGTGGGGCTCCCAGTTCATTTTCATGCACCAGGCCGTGGCTGAACTGCCCCCCATCATGGTGGCCGCCGGACGCGCCCTGTGCGGCAGCCTGACCCTGGGTCTGCTCTGCCTGTTCATGCGTCTCAAGAGTGAACACACACCCTGGCGAACCTATATGCTGATCGCCCTGCTCGACGCCACCATCCCCTTCATCATGGTGGCCTGGGGACAACAGTACGTGGACAGCGCCATCGCGGCCGTGGTCATGGGTTGTATCCCCTTTGTGACCATTCTGGCGGCTCCCTTGTTTATTTCTGGTGAAAGAATCACCAAGGGCGGCCTCGTCTCCGTGATCATCGGCTTCATCGGCGTGCTGATACTGTTCTGGCCCAAGCTGACCAGCGGCATGAATGCCGGCCTGCTCGGTGCCATGGCCATCCTGTTCGGTGCCAGCTGCTTCGCCATTGGCCTGCTGATGATCAAGCGCTTCGCCAAGGACCATCCTGTGGTCGTGGCCCGCAACATCCTGATCTCCTCAGCCATCCAGCTGCTGCTGGCCGCGCCCTTCGTGGCCGACCTGAGCACCCTCACCCTGCCGAGCCAGCAGGCCATGGGCGCCGTCGCCATGCTGGGGATCTTCTGTACCGGCCTGGTCTACTTCCTCTACATGGCGCTGATCCAGAAGGCGGGCCCGACCTTCGCCTCCTTCAGCAACTACCTGGTGCCGCTGTTCGGCGTCATGCTGGGAGCCCTGTTCCTCGGCGAGCAGATCCAGTCCACCACGGGCGTGGCGCTGGCCCTGATCCTGGGTTCGGTCGCCCTCAACCAGTGGGCACAGCAGCGCCGCCAACAGCGGGAGGCTGCCCTATGTCAGGCATCCTGACCACCCTCTGCGGCGGTCTGGTACTGATAGCCGGCTGGCAGTATCGCCACCCGCTGGCCGGGGTGCTGGGTCTGCTGATGGTGCTGCTGCCCTGGTTCTTCGACAGCAAGCTGCAAGCCATGCTGAACTATGCACTGAATGCCTGAAGACCCTCTCTGCGTGTGTGACGAGAGTGTATCTCTCCTGTTTTTGGGACCGTTTTAACAAAACCTCCGATTTGTCCCCTCTACCGGCGCCCTGCGCCGGTTTTTTTATCTCTGCACCTCTGGTCCGTAGCGATAACTCAACCGCTCGTTCTTGCGCGGCCCCGTTATCTGCCAGGCGAGCAGGAAACCCTCGCCGGTTTCGGTCAGCTCGGCGCTGTAGTGATCCTGCCCGCACAGGTGAGGCTCGGCCGTGACCCAGTGCCCGTCCCCCCGGGGCAACAGCTCGAACAACATCACCGGCTGCTCGTAGCGCAGGTGGGAGAGCATGATCCCTCGTGCGGTGCGCTGCCACCAGAAGCGGTTGTGCATGGTCAGCTCCCGGCCATGGGGCGTGGTGTAGCGACCCGTCTCGGCATACAGCCACCCCCCATGATGATCGGTCACCACCACGGCCCCCTCCCCACGACCGCACCAGTCGGTGGCGGATCCGGCCCCGTTGCTCGCCTCGAAGGCAAATGCTCCGATCTGTGACAACCCTTCCCATAAACGCTGGATCGCGCCTTCCAACTCGGCCATCATAGCGCCCTCCAAATTGACAACTGACGACAATTCAATCACATGAACTACTTGATAGGGGTTACCCTGCTCTGGTCCTTCTCCTTCAGCCTGATCGGGGTCTACCTTGCCGGTCAGGTGGATGCCTACTTCTCGGTACTGACCCGCATCGTGCTCGCCAGCCTGGTGTTTCTACCCTTCCTGCGCCGTCGCTGGCTGCGCCCCGATCTGGTGGCCAAGCTGATGGCCCTCGGTGCCATCCAGCTCGGCATCATGTATCTCTTCTACTACCACTCCTTCCTGCTCTTGACGGTACCGGAAGTGCTGGTGTTCACCATCTTCACCCCCATCTATGTCACCCTGATCCACGACCTGCTGGAAGGGCGCTTCAAGCCTGTCTATCTGTGGGGGGCCCTGCTGGCGGTGCTGGGGGCGGCCGTCATCCGTTTCGACGGCCTGACCGAAAACTATGTACTGGGATTCCTGGTGGTGCAGGGCGCCAACGTCTGCTTCGCTCTGGGCCAGGTAGGCTACAAGGTGCTGCTGGCCCGGGAGGCTGAGCAGCCGCCCCAGCTGGCGGTGTTCGGCTGCTTCTATCTGGGCGCCCTGGTGATCGCCCTGCCCGCCTGGTGGCTGCTGGGCAAACCTCAATATCCCGCCAGCTCCCTGCAATGGGGCATCCTCTTCTGGCTGGGGGTCGGGGCATCCGGGCTCGGCTACTTCCTGTGGAACAAGGGGGCGACCCTGGTCAGCAGCGGCGTGCTGGCCATCATGAACAACGCCTTGATCCCCGCGGGTCTGCTGGTCAATCTGGTGCTCTGGGGAAAGGATACCGACCTGCTCAGGCTCGGTCTGGGCGCCCTGCTGATGCTGGCTTCTCTCTGGGTCTGCCAGCGTCAGCAGGTCAGTGAGCGCTGACTGAAAACCATTGACGCTGATGGGTCCATCGGCGTCAATGGGTACGCGGACAGTGACTGGCCGTCAGCCGACCACGGCGTTGTGTTCCCGCTTCGCCTGACCGTGGCAGGAGGCCAACCGGGCCAGCAGGTGATCGAGCTGCTCGGCACTCTGGCTCTGCACCAGGCCGATGCTCACGGTCACCGGGCGCTGGGGCAGCAGGCTGGCGTCGGCGATCTCAAGACGCAGCCGCTCGGCAATCTCCAGGCCGCTCAACCGATCGGTCTGGGAGAGCATCAGGATGAAGCCGTCTTCGTCCCAACGAGCGAAAGGATCTTCCCGGCGCAGCTCGCGGCGCACGATGCGGGCCAGCTTGGCCAGCATGGCGTCGCAGGCCGCCTCCCCGAACAACTGCAGGATCTTGCTGCGGTGATCCACGCTGAACTGCAGCAGACAGAAACTGCCGCTCTCGCTGGCCAGCCGTTCATCCAGCAACAGCTCGAAGTGGCTGCGGCTCTCGAGGCCGGTGAGGGGATCCGTGTCATGGCGATCCTCCAGGGGCGCCATGGCGGCATCCAGATGGCGAACCACCCCCAGCAGTTGACCCCCTTCGTCGCGACGGACCCGCTCCTCCAGCCGGATGTAATGGCCCTGATGGTGCAGGATGCGGTACTCGAGTCGAAGCCCGTTGCTGCGCCCTTGCTGACAGGCCTCCAGGGCCTCTGCCAGACGGGGAGCATCATCCGGATGTACCCGATCCAGCCAGCCGAGATCTCCCAGCTCGCCCCCCTCCAGACCCAGCAGTTGCAGACAGGAAGGGTCCCGCCTCAGACCCTGCCCGGCCGACCAGGTCCAGATCCCGGCCTCCAACATCGCCATGGCCTGTGCCATCAGCGTCACCTCAAGGGGAGTGGTGACCTCAACCCCGGGAGTCTCATACCTTTCCATCACGCGCCTCGAAACCGGATCTGAATATCTGTCCAAGCAATCACACTCAATAAGTAACATTGGTGCTGGCGCCGAGCAACCGCGCCAGCATCGCTGGCCTCGCACCTCTCGCCCCCGGTGGTCCGCCATCAGGGCTTGCCAGCCTCCAGATACGAAGTGAAGCTCGACGTCACGCCACCTTGCCCTGATAGCCTGCCATCAGGGCCTGCCAGTTTTCCGGCACGAAGTGGAAGCTGGTGTGCAGTTGCGACTCCTTGTTGAAGGAGCGCAGCAACCGCTCCAGGTTGGCCTGCTGCCAGTTGCCGGGGGAGCGGATGGCTCCTTTGTCGAAGTCGATCACCCACACCTTGCCCTCCTTGTCGAGCAGCAGGTTGTGGCTGTTGAGATCCGCATGATAGACCCCTGCATCGTGCAACTGGCGCACCGTTTTGCCTATCTTGTGCCACACCTCACCGGCGATCGGCCCCTGCTTGAGCAGGGCCACCAGATCCTTGGCGCCGCGAATGCGCTCGATCAGGATGTCGGCCCGATAGAAGGGCCCCTGCTTGACCATGCGGGCCGCAAAGGGGCGCGGCACCGGCAGCCCCTGTTCACTCAGGGTCGCCAGCAGACGATATTCAGCCATGGCCCGGCTGCTCTCCACCCCTTCAAACCAGAACCGGTCACGCACCAGCTTGCCCACCATGCCGCCACGGTAGTAGTGACGCAGCACCAAGTGACGGGACTCATCCTTCACGAACCAGGTCACCCCGCGGCCGATGGAAGAGCCCACCACCTGGCGATGGGTCTGCCACCAGACAGGATCGAACAAGGCAGGGGAAGGATCGCGGAAGACTCCGTCGGCATACCAGCAGACCTGGTTGTGGGTGGTGTGTGTCAGCATGATGAGAATTCCGGTCGATAGTGGGTGCAGGGCCTCCATTCAGAAAGCCGTGCCGGTCGGGCAACCGGCGCAATTTTACAATCCACAGGGGAGTTTGCATAATGCCATCCATCCATTTTGCCATCGTTGCGCCACATCATGCCGCTGTTCCAAACGCCGCCCTCCTCCATCTGCATCCTGCGGCTCTCCGCCATCGGAGATTGCTGCCACGCGCTGGCGCTGGTGCGCGTCATCCAGCGGGAGTGGCCCCAGACCCGCATCACCTGGATCACCGGCAAGATTGAGGCGACCCTGTTCGCCGATCTGCCGGGGGTCGAGGTCATTCCCTTCGACAAGAGCAAGGGGTGGCGCGGCTATCGCGATCTCTGGCAGACCCTCAAGGGGCGCAGGTTCGATGCCCTGCTTCACCTGCAGGCCGCCATGCGCGCCAGCATCGCCACCCTCGGCATCAAGGCCAAGGTCAAACTCGGGTTTGATCGGGAGCGCGCCAGCGACGGTCAGTGGCTGTTCACCAACCATCGGGTCCCCTCACCCGCCTCCCCCCACGTCCTGGACGGCTTTCTCGCCTTCGCCAAAGAGCTCGGGATAAAGGATCTGACCCCGGACTGGCAACTGCCCATCAGCGCCGAGCACCAGGCCTGGGCGAAGGAGAAAATTGGCGGCAAGCCGACCCTGCTCATCTGCGCCGCTGCCAGCAAGGCATTCAAGAATTGGACTGCCGCCGGCTATGCCGCGCTGGCGGATCACGCCGCAGACAAGGGCTTTCAGGTCTATCTGTGCGGCGGACCGGCCAAGCTGGAGCGGGATCTCGCCGCCGAGATCCAGCGCCTCAGCCAGAGCAAGCCGGCAGATTTGGTGGGGCAGACCAGCCTCAAGCAATTGCTGGCGCTGATTGGCGAGGCGAGCCTGGTGCTGGCCCCGGATACCGGCCCTGCCCACATGGCCACCCTGGTGGGAACACCCGTGATCGGCCTCTACGCCCACCACAACCCCGCCCGTACCGGCCCCTATCTGTGCCGGGATTATCTGGTCAGCGTCTATCAGGAACTGATTGAGCAGGAGACCGGCAAGCCGCTGGCCGAGCTCGGCTGGCGCACCCGCCTCAAGGATCCGGACGCCATGGCCAAGATAAGCCGCGAGCGGGTCATCGCCGCCTTCGACCGCCTCTGTACCGACAAGCATCTTCTACCGACCCAGGGCAACTCGGAAATTCCGAGCCCTGGCGCAGGGATAATCTGATGGCCCGGCCCCGGCTCCGTGGGCAGAATGGCCCTCTATGCGGGTAACGCCCGCACAGCAAGCTACGGATATTTTGATCGGCTGGAATATGATTCCGGCCGTTTTTTTATCCGCCCCCATCTGCTAACATTCGCCGCCTTTACATCCTCCTGACTCTGATTCCTCCGCGCATTGCGAGCAACCGTCTCCCTTATCGGGCACAAGACGGCGGCCTCTGCTACAACCAAAGCGCGGATCATCGCTTAAAGGTACAGACATGGCGCAACAAGGCACTCTCTATATCATCTCTTCCCCGAGCGGGGCCGGTAAGTCCAGTCTGCTCAATGCCTTGCTGACCCAGCACAACGCCGCCGGCAAGATGCAACTCTCGGTCTCCCACACCACCCGCGCCACCCGTCCCGGTGAAGAGCACGGGGTGCACTACCACTTCGTCAAGGTGGAAGAGTTCAAGGCGCTGATCGAGCGCGGTGACTTTCTGGAGTGGGCAGAAGTCTTCGGCAACTACTACGGCACTTCCCGCGCCGCCATCGAGGCCTGTCTGGCGCAGGGCATCGACGTCTTCCTCGACATCGACTGGCAGGGTGCCCGCCAGATCCGCGAACTGATGCCGACCAAGTCCATCTTCATCCTGCCCCCCAGCCGCGAGGAGCTGGAGCGCCGCCTGATCGGCCGCGGCCAGGACAGCGCCGAGGTGATCAAGGGCCGGATGGAGAAAGCCATTGCCGAAATGGTGCACTACGACGAGTATGACTATGTCATCATCAATGAAGACTTTGATCAGGCACTGTTCCAGCTCAGGGCCATCATAGAGTGCCAGCGCCTGGAAATGCGTCAGCAACAGCAGGCCCAGCAAAACTTGCTGAAACAGCTACTGGCAGAGTAAGCCAAAAACAAGTAAACTTTTGCGTCATTTTTAAACACCGCTTTTTCAATCACAGAAAGCCCAAACACTGGAGTCCCGCATGGCCCGCGTTACTGTAGAAGATGCTGTAAAACAGGTAGGTAACCGTTTTGACCTGGTGCTGGTCGCCGCGCGCCGCGCTCGTCAAATCGCGGTACAAGGCAAGGATCCCCTGGTCGACGAAGAGAACGACAAGCCGACCGTGATCGCCCTGCGCGAGATCGAACTGGGTCTGGTCAACAACCAGGTGATGGATACTCAGGACCGCTACGAGCAGCAAGAGCAGGAAGCCGCCGAGCTGGCTGCCGTTGCTGCCATCGCAGAAGGTCGCGGCTAAGTCAGTCGCTTCCCATAGTCGGCGCCCGCCCGGGTGCCGGCTGTTCTCCCCATTTACAACCGCTCGAAAACCTCGCAAACTCGAGGGCATACCCTCAATTTCACGGATTGCCGTTTAACCGCTGCGGGGACTGTCTTGTATTTATTTGAAAATCTTAAAGAAATAGCCAGTTCCTACCTGCCACCCGAGCAGGTTGAGAAGCTCAGGCAAGCCTATGTGGTAGCCCGTGATGCTCACCAGGGACAGATGCGTTCCAGTGGTGAACCCTACATCACTCATCCCGTTGCCGTGGCCCGCATCCTAGGCGACATGCGCCTCGATCACGAGACCCTGATGGCTGCCGTGCTGCACGACGTCATCGAAGATACCCCTGTCACCAAGGACGACCTGGCCGAGCAGTTTGGCAACGCCGTCGCCGAGCTGGTCTCCGGTGTCTCCAAGCTCGACAAGCTCAAATTCCGCGATCGCAAGGAAGCGCAGGTCGAGAACTTCCGCAAGATGATGATGGCCATGACCCAGGACATCCGGGTCATCCTGATCAAGCTGGCCGACCGCACTCACAACATGCGTACCCTCGGCTCCTTGCGACCGGACAAGCGCCGCCGCATCGCCCGGGAAACCCTCGAGATTTTCGCCCCCATCGCCAACCGCCTCGGTATTCACACCATGAAGAACGAGCTGGAAGAGCTCGGCTTCGAGGCGCTCTACCCCATGCGCTCCCGGGTACTGCGGGAATCGGTGCGCCGCGCCCGTGGCAACCGGCGCGAGATCATCGACTCCATCCAGAGCGAGATTGAGGGGCGTCTGCGGGAAGCCGGTATCGATGCCCAGGTGAGCGGACGCGAGAAGAACCTATTCTCCATCTACAACAAGATGGAGAAGAAAGAACTGCAATTCCACGAAGTGATGGATATCTATGCTTTCAGAGTGAGAGTGAAAGACATAGACACCTGCTACCGAGTGCTTGGGCAGATGCACAGCCTCTACAAGCCGCGCCCCGGTCGCTTCAAGGACTACATCGCCATCCCCAAGACCAACGGCTACCAGTCCCTGCACACCTCCCTGGTGGGCCCCCACGGGGTACCGGTGGAGGTGCAGATCCGCACCGAGTTCATGGACCAGATGGCCGACAAGGGCGTCGCCGCCCACTGGGCCTACAAGCAGGATGGGGACAGCTCGGGCACCACGGCCCAGATCCGCGCCCAGCGCTGGATGCAGAGCCTGCTGGAGCTGCAACAGAGCGCCGGCAGCTCCTTCGAGTTCATCGAGGGAGTCAAGACCGACCTCTTCCCCGACGAGATCTACGTCTTCACACCGGAGGGCCGCATCATGGAGCTGCCCGCCGGCGCCACCCCGGTGGACTTCGCCTACACGGTGCACACAGACATCGGTCATGCCTGCGTCGGTTCCCGGGTCGACCGCCACCCCTATCCGCTGAGCAGCCCGCTGCACTCCGGTCAGACGGTGGAGATCATCACGGCCCCCGGCGCCCGCCCGAACGCGGCCTGGCTCAACTTCGTGGTGACCACCAAGGCGCGCTCCAAGATACGTCAGTTCCTCAAGAACCTGCGCACCGAAGAGTCCGTGGTGCTGGGCCGCCGCCTGCTCAACCATGCCCTCGGCGCCAAGAACATCGAAGACATCCCGGAAGCCCGCGTCAAGCAGGTGCTGGCCGATACCAAACACGAGAACCTGCAGGGGCTGCTGGCCGACGTGGGCCTTGGCAACGCCATGAGCGTCATGGTGGCACGCCGCATGCTGGGAGATGAACTGCCGCCGGAAGAGCAGCCCAAATCCACCAGCAAGAAGATGCCGATCAAGGGGGCCGACGGCATGCTGGTCACCTTCGCCAACTGCTGCCGCCCCATCCCGGGGGACGCCATCATTGCCCACATCAGCCCGGGCAAGGGACTGGTGATCCACCAGGAGTCCTGCCGCAACATCAAGGGCTACAGCCGCGAACCGGACAAATACCTGCCGGTGCAGTGGGAGGTGGACAAGGAGCAGGAGCAGGAATTCCGCACCGGCATCAGCATCGAGATCGTCAATCACCAGGGCGCCCTGGCGGAGCTGGCCAACGTGATTGCCGCCACCGGCGCCAACATCCACGCCATCAGCACTGAGGAGAAAGATGGCCGGGTCTATGTGGTCACCCTGCTCATCACCACCAAGAGCCGGATCCACCTCGCCAACATCATGCGCAAGATCCGGGTCATGCCCAACGTGCTCAGGGTGAGCCGACAGAAAAACTGAACACAGGCGGCGCAAGCCGCCTGCTGCTTTTCAAGAGATACCCAGGGCCCCATGCCGCAAGCCACCAGCCTTGTTGCATGCACCGGCCTCACGACATAGAAACCGACATGACTCCTGAACGCTTCAAACGCATTTCCGACATGCTGGCCCAGCGCCAGCTCGACCTGACCGTCTGCATGGAAGAGGTTCATAAACCTCACAACCTGGCCGCCATCGTGCGCACTGCCGATGCCATCGGCATCCACCGGGTGCACGCGGTCTGGCCCAAGAGCTGGATCCACAAGCGCAAGGGCACCGCCCGCGGCAGCCAGAACTGGGTGGACGTGAAGCTGCACCCGGACATCGGCAGCGCGGTGACCGAACTCAAGGCCTCCGGCATGCAGATCCTGGCGACCCACCTCTCCGACAGCTCCGTGGACTTTCGCGCCATCGACTACACCAGACCCACCGCCATCCTGGTGGGCCAGGAGAAGCACGGCATCGGCGAAGAGGCGCTGGCCCTGGCCGATCACCATATCGTCATCCCCATGGTAGGCATGGTGCAGTCCCTCAACGTCTCGGTGGCTGCCGCCGCCATCCTTTACGAGGCCCAGCGCCAGCGCGAACTGGCCGGCTGTTATCAGCGCGGCTGCCCACTCACACCCGAAGAACAGAACACAATCTTGTTCGAGGGGGGCTATCCCGTCTATGCCCAGCTCTGCAAGGAGAAAGAGATGCCCTACCCCCAGCTCGGCCCGACCGGCGAGATCCTGGCGGACGAACGCTGGTGGCAGCAGATGCAGCTGACCCGCAAAGGATGGGCCGCCCAACAATCGGATGATCCTTCGGAAGAGTACACTGATGAAGCTTAACCACCTGCCCCTGCTGGCCCTGACCCTGTTTTCTGCCGGAGCCCTTGCCGTGAGCAATCCTTACCAGCTGACCACTGAAGCCGACGTCCCCGCCCTCTATCAGCAGACCCTGCCCGACTTCTGGCGCCAGCATGCCGTCGAGGGGGAGTTCAAGGGCAAGGACGGGGTCACCCTCCGCTATGCCGCCCTGCGCCAGCCCAAGATCGATCGCGCCATCCTCATCGTCAACGGCCGGGTCGAGAGCTACCTCAAGTATCAGGAGCTGGCCTGGGATCTCTGGCGTCAGGGTTACAGCCTCTACCTCATCGATCATCGCGGCCAGGGAATGTCAGACCGCATGCTGGTCGACAAAGAGAAGGGGTATGTCGACCAGTTCGACGACTATGTCGCCGATCTCAAACAGTTTCATGACGAAGTGATCGCCCAGGACCAACCCGCCAAGCTGTTCCTGCTGGCCCACTCCATGGGGGGGGCCATCTCGGCCCGTTATCTGGAACGCTGGCCGAACGACATCCAGGCGGCGGTGCTCTCCTCCCCCATGATGGGCATCAACCTCGGCGGCCTGCCCAAGTGGCTGGCCAAGGGGTTGGCGGCCACCATCGGCACGGTCGGCGGCTGGGTGGGCGAGCCCCCCTACGGCCCGGGTCAGGGACCCTATGAGGATCACGGCTTTGCCGACAACGAGCTGACCCACAGCACGGCGCGTTATCAGGCCTTCCGCCAGATCTACGAACAGCATCCCCAGGTCAGGCTGGGGGGCGCCACCGCCCACTGGATCCATCAGGCCATCACAGGATCGGACGCGGTCGTGGCCGACGCCCGCGCCATCAAGACGCCGCTGCTGCTGCTGCAGGCCGGCGAGGACAGCGTGGTGGACAACGCCGCCCAGGAGGCCTTCTGCGCCAAGGCCCAATGTGAAGGGAGCAAGCCGCTGCGTATCGAAGGGGCCTGGCACGAGCTCTTCATCGAGGCGGATCCCCAGCGCCAGGCCGCGCTCAATGCAACCCTGGCCTTCTTCGCGCGCTACTGACGCAACCAGAAGGGGCTGGTTATTTTTTGGATCCCTAAATAAATGGGGTGACGGCAGACGCTGGGGTACACTCCCTCGGCGTTCAATTGAAGTCGAGGTAATGATGTTCAAGGTAGTTGTGTCCGATCTCGATGGTACCCTGCTCAACGGGCAGCACCAGATCTCCTCCCGCACCCGGGATACCCTGCACCGCCTGGTCGACCAGGGCGTCAAGTTCGTGGTCGCCACCGGCCGTCACCATGTGGATGTGCGCAGCATCCGCGATGCGCTGGGGCTGGATATCTACCTCATTACCTCCAACGGCGCCGTGGTTCACGACAAGCAGGATCAACTGGTCTACAACCAGGCGCTACCGAGCACGGTGGCGGCCGAGCTGATCGCCATGGAACGCGACCCGTCCATCCACATCAACGTCTACTACGGCGACGAGTGGCTGGTGGAAGAGGAGCTGCCCTGGTTGCTGAAGTTCCATCACGACTCCGGCTTCAGCTACCGTCTGGCGGATCTCGCCAGCCACCCGATGGACAGGGTCAACAAGGTGTTCTACATCGGCGACCACGACAAGCTGCTGAAGATAGAGGCGCACCTCAACCAGCAATATGGTGATCGACTCAACGTCACCTTCTCCCTGCCTGACTGCCTCGAGGTGATGCATGCCGGTGTGCACAAGGGTAATGCCGTGCGCGCCGTGCTGGAGCAGCACGGCCTGGAGATGTCACAGGCCGTGGCCTTCGGCGATGGCATGAACGACTTCGAGATGCTGAGCATGGTGGGCCGTGGTGTGGTCATGGGCAACGCCCACGATCGCCTCAAACTGGCCCTGCCAGAGCACGAACAGACCCTCACTTCCGATGAAGATGGCGTTGCCGTCTATCTGGAGAAACTGTTCGCCTCCCAGACCCGCTGATTAGGCATCCCCATCGCGGATCGAAAAAGGGTGGCCCATGTGGCCACCCTTTTTGTTTCTCGCTCTCTTGTCACCACGCCAGTGCCGGGTGCATCAGACGGTTCAACAGCGTGCCGGATGGCGTCCACTCAAAGCTCTGGTTGGCGCCGCCATAGCATTCGGCGAGGCGCAGGGGGACGGCCGGCTTATGACGGCGACCCGCCACATCCAGGCACAGCGACACCTGCCGATTAAACAGACGATCCCCCTGCCACTGCCATTGATGGCTCTCCTCCCGGCACACCTCCATCCCCAGACCATCTTCCCCTCTGGCGACCAGGCAATCCCCGGCCAGTTGCAGGGCGCCGACATCCCAGCTGAATGACTGGTTCGGTTGCTGATCGCAGGGCTGGGTCAGCAGACGGCCCTGCTCGCTCAGGGTCACGCAGAAGCCACCACTGGTTACCAAGGTGGCCTCGAGTTCGGCCTTTGGCTTGGGGGCGGCGCCCATCAGAAGATCTTCCGGTTTCGGCTGCAGGGCGCAACCACCCAGCAGCAGTGCGGCCATGGCCAGCACGGAGAGTTGAAGAGAAGTGATATGGTGATGCATAGGCCTTGTATCTGGTCCGTGCCCGAGCGTCCCCTGTCTCGCGGCTCCGGGCCCAGCATACCGAACTCGTGGCGAACAGGCGCCTGAAGAAGTGTAAAAAGACGTGACAGGAAAAAGCGGAAGAGAAACGCCAAAAAGCAAAAACCCCGCCTGAGCGGGGTTTTCAAATGTGGTCGGTGATAAAGGATTCGAACCTTTGACCCTCTGGTCCCAAACCAGATGCGCTACCGGGCTGCGCTAATCACCGAGGGGTATTCTAAAAACACAAAGATGACCATCTGGTCATCCTCGTCATACAGCAAGTATGGTGCGAAGAGAGGGACTCGAACCCTCACACCCGGGGGGCACTAACACCTGAAGCTAGCGCGTCTACCAATTCCGCCACCTTCGCGTACCTGACAAGCTGTAAAATGGGGTGGCTGATGGGGCTCGAACCCACGACAACCGGAATCACAATCCGGGACTCTACCAACTGAGCTACAGCCACCACAGCTGTTTTCGTTCTTCAACACGCCCGTTTAACCGGCGCACTTTTGATGGTGCGCCCGACAGGATTCGAACCTGTGACCTCTGCCTCCGGAGGGCAGCGCTCTATCCAGCTGAGCTACGGGCGCTACGCTGTCGAACGGGGCGCATTATTGATGATGATGCCGACCTTGTCTACTCTTTTTTTGACACAAAGAATCAAGTGCCTGTTTTTCAATCACTTCCGACCCTTTTCAACTATTTTTGTTTTGTTCAGGCTGGATCCAGCAATTCCCCACTACTTTTTGAATCCCTCACCCCATAGGGTCAGAGATGATGGGCAATGCTTGACTTGCCTTTGCGCCCACCTAGAATGAATGAACGTTCATTCAGTCGTTGACCTCTGATAACCATGGATAAGAAAGAACGCATTTTCGAAGCAGCTCACGAGATCCTCGGCGAGCAGGGCTTCTACGGCCTTTCCATTGCCGTGGTCGCCAAGAAAGCCAAGGTGGCGGCAGGCACCATCTATCGCTATTTCAGCGACAAGGATGACCTGATCCGCCAGCTCTATCAGCACACTATCCTCAAGTGTCATCCCCTGGTCATGGAAGGTGTGCAGATAGAAGAGGTGTCCTATAAGCAGTATCGACGCCTCTGGCTCAACATCGATGCCATCTTCACCAGCTACCCCAATGCACTCAAGTGCAAATTGCAGTACGAAAGTTCTCCATTGGGGGCTGAATTGGAGCGGGATCCGGTCATAATGGCGACGTGGGCGCCACTTGAGCGCTTCTTTGAGCAAGGACGCCAACAGGGACTCTTCATCGATCTCCCCATTCTGGTGTTGCAAGCATTGAGTCTGGATTGCGTGGCCAACCTGGCACAGCAGCGCCGGGTTCACGATTTCGAATTGACGCAGGAACAGCTGGAGACGGTCATCCGGGCCAGCTGGAATGCCATTTTAAACCCTAATGTTTCCATCACAGGAGCCTGTTCATGAAAAAGTGGATGGCCATCATGTTGCTGATAGCACTCGCCCTGTTTGGCAGTGTCATCGGCTTCAATATGTTCAAGCAGAAGAAGATTGCAGAGTTCATGGCCAATCGGCCCGAGCCCGAGTTCCCGGTCACCGCCATGGTCACCAAGGCGCAGGACTGGGTCCCCACCATTGAAGCCATCGGCTTCATCGAGCCGAACCAGGGGGTCACCCTCTCCAGCGAGCTGTCAGGCACCATCGACAGCATCCGGTTCGAATCCGGGGCACATGTCAAAGCGGATCAACTGCTGCTGAGCCTGGACTCCAGTGTGGAAAAAGCCAATCTGAACTCTTCCCAGGCCAGGCTGCCGGCAGCCAGGGCCAAGTTCGAGCGCTACAAGAACCTCTATCAGAAGAACTCCATCTCCCGGGACCAGCTGGATGATGCCGAGGCAAGCTACCGCTCCCTCGAGGCGGACATAGACAGTCTGAAGGCCACCATCGCCCGTCGTGAGGTGCGTGCCCCCTTCAGCGGCGCCGTGGGCCTGCGCAACGTCTTCCTCGGCCAGTATCTGGAGCCCGGTACCGAGATCGTGCGCCTGGAAGACACCAGCGTGATGCGCCTGCGCTTCACCGTGCCCCAGACCGACATCTCCAAAATCACCTTGGGACAAACCATCAAGATCAACGTGGATGCCTATCCCCAGACCCAGTTTGACGGCCAAATCACAGCCATCGAGCCCGCGGTCAACTATCAGAGCGGCCTGATCCAGGTGCAGGCAGACATTCCGAACAACGACGGCCAGCTCCGTTCCGGCATGTTCGCCCGCGCCAGCATCATACTGCCCACGGTGAAAGACCAGATAGTGATCCCGCAGTCCGCCATCTCCTTCACCCTCTATGGCGAGAACGTCTACGTCATTCACGAGGCTGACGGCGTGAAACGCGCCAAGCAGGTGGTGGTCAAGGCAGGTGAGCGTCGCGGCAACGATGTCCATGTGCTGTCCGGCATCAAGGCTGGCGATCAAATCGTGCTGTCGGGTCAGGTTCGCCTGAGCAACGATACCAAGGTGCACGTGGTCGAGAACGATGCCCTTGCCGTTCCGGCACAAACCCCGATGCTGTAAGCGCGGAGAGCTGCGATGCGATTTACTGACATATTCATAAAACGGCCTGTGCTGGCGATCTCGCTCAGCTTCCTGATAGCCCTGCTGGGCTTCCAGGCCATCTTCAAGATGCAGGTGCGTGAATACCCCGAGGTGATCAATACCGTCATCACGGTCAACACCAGCTACTATGGCGCCAGTGCGGATCTGATCCAAGGCTTCATCACCCAGCCCCTGGAGCAGGCGGTCGCCCAGGCCGACAACATCGACTTCATGACCTCCTCGAGCCAGCTGGGCAGTTCCACGGTGACGGCGTACATGAAGCTCAACACCGATCCGAACGCCGCGCTGTCCGACATCCTGGCCAAGGTCAACTCGGTGCGTTCCCAGTTGCCCAAAGAGGCGGAAGACCCTTCGGTCACCTCCTCCACCGGCTCCACCACGGCGGTGCTCTACATGGGCTTCACCAGCCCGGAGCTCAACTCCAGCCAGATCACCGACTACCTGGAGCGGGTCATCAAGCCCCAGCTGTTTACCGTGGGCGGGGTCTCCAAGGTGGATCTGTATGGCGGGGTCGAATTCGCCCTGCGGGTGTGGCTGGATCCGGCCAAGATGGCCGCCTTTGACCTGACCTCAAGCGACGTGATGACGGTGCTCAACAGCAACAACTATCAGTCCGCGACCGGCCAGGCCACCGGCTATTTCACCCTGTTCAACGGCAACGCCGAGACCCAGGTCGGCAACATCGAAGAGCTCAAGCGTCTGGTGGTCGCCACCCGCGACAGCAAGGTGATCCGTCTCTCCGACATCGCCAAGGTCTCCCTGGAGAAGAGCCACGACATCTATCGCGCCAGCGCCAACGGCCGCGAAGCCGTGGTTCTGGCCATCAACGCAGCCCCGACAGCCAACCCCATCAACATCGCCCACGATGTGCTGGAGCTGCTGCCGAGCCTGAAGCGCAACATGCCGAGCACCATGCAGGTGAACATCCTGTATGACTCCACCATCGCCATCAACGAATCCATCCACGAGGTCATCAAGACCATACTGGAGGCGGCCGCCATCGTACTGGTGGTGATCACCCTGTTCCTCGGTTCGTTCCGGGCGGTCATCATCCCCATCATCACCATTCCCCTGAGCCTCATCGGCGTGGTGATGATGATGGACATGTTCGGCTTCTCCATAAACCTCATGACCCTGCTGGCGATGGTGCTGGCCATCGGTCTGGTGGTGGATGACGCCATCGTGGTGCTGGAGAACGTCGACCGCCACATCAAGGAAGGGGAAGAGCCGTTCCGGGCCGCCATCATAGGTACCCGGGAGATCGCCGTGCCCGTCATCGCCATGACGGTCACCCTGGCGGCGGTGTATGCGCCCATCGCCCTGATGGGGGGCATCACCGGCTCCCTGTTCAAGGAGTTCGCGCTGACCCTGGCAGGCGCCGTGTTCGTCTCGGGCATCATCGCCCTGACCCTGTCGCCCATGATGTGCGCCAAGATGCTCAGGGCCAACGAGGAGCCCGGCAAGTTCGAGCGTACCGTGCACGATCTGCTGGACCGGATGACGGCCCGCTACGACGCCATGCTCCATGCCGTGATGCAAAAGCGCATCGTGGTCATCCTGTTTGCCGTCATCGTGTTCGCCAGCCTGCCGCTGCTGTTCAAGTTCATTCCGAGCGAGCTGGCCCCGTCCGAGGACAAAGGCGTCATGGCGGTGCTGGGGACGGCGCCTTCCAACGCCAACCTGGACTACATCGAAAACACCATGGCGGACGTGAACAAAGTCCTGGACGACCAGCCGGAGATTGCTTACTCCCAGGTCTTCTCGGGGGTGTTCAACTCCAATCAGGCGTTCGGTATCGCCTCCATGGTGCCCTGGAGCCAGCGTGAAGCGAGCCAGAAAGAGGTACTGGATCGGGTTGCCGGTCTGGTGAAGGACATCCCCGGGATGGCCATCACCACCTTCCAGTTCCCGGAACTCCCGGGGGCCTCGAGCGGTCTGCCCATCCAGTTCGTCATCACAACCCCGAACAGCTTCGAGAGCCTGTTCCTGATCGCGGGTGAGATGCTGGCGGCAACCCAGGCCAACGGCCAGTTCGTCTATTCGGATCTCGATCTGAACTACGACTCGGCCACCATGAAGATCAGCATCGACAAGGACAAGGCGGGTGCCTACGGCATCACCATGCAGGACATCGGCATCACCATGGGCACCATGATGGCGGACGGTTACGTCAACCGTATCGACCTGGATGGCCGCTCCTACGAGGTGATCCCGCAGGTGGAGCGCAAGTTCCGTCTCAACCCCGAGTCCATCAAGGGGTACTACGTGCGTGCCGCCGACGGCAAGTCGATCCCGCTGGGCAGCCTGATCAAGATTGAAGTGAAGGGAGAGCCCCGTGCCCTGCCCCACTTCAACCAGCTGAACTCCGCCACCATCGGCGCCGTACCGGCACCGGGCGTGGCCATGGGGGATGCGATCAACTGGTTCAAGGCGACCGCGGAAGAGAAGCTGCCCCAAGGCTATCGTTACGACTTCATGGGTGAAGCCCGCCAGTTCGTGACCGAAGGGAATGCGCTCTACGCCACCTTCGCCCTGGCCCTGGCCATCATCTTCCTGGTGCTGGCGATCCAGTTCGAATCCGTGCGTGACCCGCTGGTCATCATGGTGTCGGTGCCGCTGGCCATCAGTGGCGCGCTGATCGCCCTGGCGTGGGGTATGGCCACCATGAACATCTACTCCCAGGTCGGTCTCATCACCCTCGTCGGTCTGATTACCAAGCACGGTATTCTGATCTGCGAGGTGGCGAAGGAGGAGCAGCTGCTCCATGGTCTGAACCGGATGCAAGCCGTGATGCAGGCTGCCAAGGTCCGTCTGCGCCCCATCCTGATGACCACGGCGGCGATGATCGCAGGCCTTATCCCGCTGCTCTATGCCTCGGGTGCGGGGGCGGCACAGCGCTTCAGCATCGGCATCGTCATCGTGGCGGGTCTGGCCATCGGCACCCTGTTCACCCTGTTCGTGCTGCCGGTCATCTACACCTTCCTGGCATCCGAGCACAAGCCGCTGCCGGAATTCGACGAATCCATCCCGGCAAAAGCCAAGGGCGGTCACTGATCCCAGCCCACACAAAAAAGGCCCCGAAAGGGGCCTTATTTTTATCCATTGGATGACACACGACATAAGTCCATGAAGCAGTTAAACTAAACCGCACTCAATCCAGACCGCAAGGACGCCATGTCAGGAATCTTCTCCAAGGCCGTCGGCCTTAACGGACTCTCTTATCGTCTGCTTTCCTACATTCTGATCTGCAGTACGGTGCTGGCACTGCTCATCACCGTGCTTCAGCTCGCCTGGGACTACAACAAGGATGTGACCGTCATCGAGGCCAGCATCGGCCAGATCGAGGCCTCCTTCCTGCAACCCATCTCGGCCAGTCTCTGGAATCTGGATGAAGAGCAGGTGAAGGTGCAGATCGAGGGCATCATGAACCTGCCCAACATGCAGTTCGTCATGGTCAAGGAGATGCTGGGCAATTCGGAAGTGCCCCTGCTCACCCAGGGGGTGGAGCAGCCCCAATACGACATCTCCCGCGAGTTCACCCTGAGCTATCAGGGGGAAGTGGTCGGCAAGCTGTTCGTCGCCGCCTCCCTGGAGCAGGTCTACCAGCGCCTCATCGAGAAATCCGTGCTGATCCTGGTCAGCCAGACCATCAAGACCCTGGTCGTCTCGTTCTGCATCCTGGTCATCATCTACTATCTGGTGATCCGTCATATCAACCGCATCGTCAGCTATGCCCAGAAACTGAGCCTGGATCGCCTCGCGGTGGAGCTGACCCTGGAAGGTCGCCCCCTGCCCCGCAAGTCTCCTGACGAATTCGATACCCTGGCCGCCACCCTCAACCAGATGCGCACCCGGCTGAACGACGAGTTCACGGCCCGCCATCAGGCCGCCGATCAGCTCCAGCAGGAGCGGGACTTCTCCGCCACCCTGATCAACTCCGCCAACATGGTCATCTGCTGCATGGAGCCGGATCTCAACATCGCCAGCATCAACCCGGCGGCCATCCTGCTCACCGGCTATCACCACCAGGAGCTGTTGCAGCACAACTGGCTGGATCTCTTCGTCAGCAAGGAGCAGCGTGACGAGCTGGCCGCCACCCTGGCCGATCAGGGCGCCCTGGAGGACAGGGAGATCACCATGCACGACCAGCAGGGCAACGAGCTGGTACTGCAGTGGACCTTCGCTCCCTTCTACGAGGGGCCCAACCTCAAGTACCTGATCGGCTTTGGCTATGACATCACCCCCCTCAAAAAGGTGGAGCGGGAGATCACCCTGTTCAACGAGCAGCTGGAAGGCAAGGTGGCTGAACGCACCCGCAGCCTGAGCGATGCCAACGACCAGCTGGGCAAGGCCTATGACGATCTCAAGCAGGCCCAGCAGACCCTGGTGGAGTCGGAGAAAATGGCCTCCCTCGGTTCCCTGGTTGCCGGCGTGGCCCACGAGATCAACACCCCCATCGGCATCAGCGTCACCGCCTCCTCCTACCTGCAGGAGCGGGTGGCCGACTTCAAGCAGCATATCGAGGCCAAGCAGCTCTCCCGCTCCTACCTCAACGAATTCACCCAGAATCTCGACGAGTCGATGCAACTGCTGCAAGGCAACCTGAGACGCGCCTCCGAGCTCATCGCCAGCTTCAAGCAGGTGGCAGTGGATCAGTCCTCCGAGGCCCGCTACAACTTCAGCCTCGCCGACAACCTGCATCAGGTGGTGGTCTCCCTCGGCTACAAGCTCAAGAAGGCCCAGTGCGAGGTGGACATCCAGTGCGATCCCAAGCTGAGCATCTACTCCTTCCCGGGCAGCTTCACCCAGATCTATTCCAACCTGATCCTCAACTCCATCCATCACGGTTTCGATGGCTGGGACAGGCCCAGAAAGATCACCATCCAGGTGGCGCAGCAGGGAGACGAGCTGGTCATCGACTACAGTGACAACGGCCGCGGCATCCCCCCGGAGATATTGCCGCGCATCTTCGATCCCTTCGTCACCTCCAAGCGGGGACAGGGTGGCAGCGGGCTCGGCACTCACATCATCTACAACCTGGTGGTCCAGCTGCTGCGCGGCCGCATCCACTGCGCCAGCGAACCGGGCCAGGGCGCCCAGTTCCACATTCGCTTGCCCATCCAGCAGAACTGAGCACCGGCTCTTGTGGGCCGGCCGCTTTGTCCCCATCATGCTGTGACTGCATTCTTAACGAGCGGAGAACCTCTCAATGGCACAGCATTTTGACTACATCGCCATCGGTGGCGGCAGCGGCGGCATCGCCTCGGCCAACCGGGCAGCCATGTACGGCAAGAAAGTCGCCCTGATCGAAGCCAAAGAGCTGGGTGGCACCTGCGTCAACGTCGGCTGCGTACCGAAGAAGGCCATGTGGTATGCAGGCCAGATCGCCGATGCCCTGAAATATGGCGCCGACTACGGCTTCGACACCACGCTCAACCACTTCAGCTGGGCCAAGCTGGTCGAATCCCGTCAGGCCTATATCGGGCGCATTCACCAGTCCTACCAGAACGTGCTGGGCAAGAACCAGATCACCGTCATCAAGGGCTTCGCCCGCTTCGTCGACAGCCATACCGTCGAGGTGAACGGCGAGCACTACAGCGCCGATCACATCCTGATTGCCACCGGCGGCCGCCCCGAGGTCCCGACCATTCCGGGCGCCGAACTGGGTATCGACTCCGACGGTTTCTTCGACCTGCAAAGCCAGCCCAAACGGGTTGCCGTGGTGGGTGCCGGCTATATCGCCGTGGAGATCGCAGGCGTGATGCAGGCCCTTGGCTCCGAGACCCATCTGGTGGTGCGCAAGCATGCGCCGCTGCGCAACTTCGACCCCATGATCCACGAGACTCTGGTGGAGATCATGGCGCAGGAAGGGCCCAAGCTGCACACCCACGCCATTCCCAAGGCCGTCATCAAGAACGCAGACGACAGCCTGACCCTGCAACTGGAAGATGGTCGCCACCTCACCGTGGACTGCCTCATCTGGGCCATCGGTCGCGAGCCTGCCACCGACAACCTCAATCTGGCTGCCACCGGCATCACCCTGGACGAGAAGGGCTTCATCCCCACCGACAAGTTCCAGAACACCGCCGTCGCCAACCTCTATGCCGTCGGTGACAACACCGGCCGCATCCAGCTCACCCCGGTGGCTGTCGCGGCAGGCCGCCGCCTCTCGGAGCGGCTGTTCAACAACAAGCCGGGCGAGCACCTCAACTACGATCTGGTGCCGACCGTGGTGTTCAGCCACCCGCCCATCGGCACCATAGGCCTGACCGAGCCGGAAGCCGTTGCCGAGTACGGGGAAGATCAGGTGAAGGTCTACCGCAGCCAGTTCACCGCCATGTACTCGGCCCTGACCCAGCATCGCCAGCCCACACGGATGAAACTGGTCTGCGTCGGGCCGGAAGAGAAGGTAGTCGGCCTGCATGGAATCGGCTTCGCCATGGACGAGATCCTGCAAGGCTTCGGCGTCGCCATGAAGATGGGCGCCACCAAGGCGGACTTCGACAACTGTGTCGCCATCCATCCCACCAGCGCGGAAGAGTTTGTGACCATGCGCTAACCGCATATCAAAGTCACAGCAACTTGCTACCAAACCCGGCCCAGGCCGGGTTTTTTGTGCCTTGCCTGTCCACCAGCCAACAAAACCTGCCTTCTTTACGCCGATTTTACGCCAGCCAAATTCGGCTTTATGGCGCCTTTACGCCCGTTTTACATACCCTTTCAGCGTCAATGAGACCCATGGGATCGACACGGATATGCATCGATCCCTGACGCTAATTACCTCAACGGAGTCGTTATGAATTGGCTATATCTGCTGCTGGTCCTCGCCCTCGCGGGCTATCTGCTGCGCGCCCTCGCGCGCACTCATGAGTGAGGAACCGGATATGTGGCAAGAGATCATCTATCCCGTCGCGTTCGTGCTGCTGGTGCTGCTGCCGGCGCCTCTGCTTGGCAACTACCTGTATCGGGTGTTTGAAGGCAAGAGTCGCTGGCTGGCCCCGCTTGAGCGCGCCACCCTGGCCTGCTGCGGCACGGACGGGCGCGAGCAGGACTGGAAGTCCTACGCCCTCAGCCTGCTGGCCTTCAACGGCGCAGGCTTCGGCCTGCTGTTCCTGATCCTGATGGCGCAGGGGCTATTGCCCCTCAACCCGCAGCAGCTGCCCGGGCTGAACTGGCAACTCGCCTTCAACACCGCGGTCAGCTTCATGACCAACACCAACTGGCAGGCCTACTCCGGCGAAGCCAGCCTCTCCTACTTCAGCCAGATGGTGGGGCTCACCACCCAGAACTTCGTCTCCGCCGCCACCGGCGCCGCCGTCGCCATCGCCCTGTTTCGCGGCATCGCCCGCCAGCAGACCACCCACCTCGGCAACTTCTGGCAGGATCTGGTGCGTTTCTGTCTCTACGTGCTGCTGCCGATGGCGCTGATCCTGGCGCTGCTGCTGGTCTGGCAGGGGGTGCCCCAGAGCCTGTCGGCCTACCTGCCGTTCCACGCGCTGGAAGGCCAGGAGCAGCTGCTGCCGCTCGGCCCGGCTGCCTCCCAGATCGCCATCAAGCAGCTCGGCTCCAACGGTGGCGGCTTCTTCGGCATCAACTCGGCCCATCCGTTCGAGAACCCGACCGCCCTCTCCAACTGGCTGGAGATGGTCGCCCTGCTGACGCTGGCCGCCGCCATGGTCTGCACCCTGGGTCGCTACGTGAAGGATCTGGCTCACAGTCGCGCCATCCTCATCGCCATGACCATCATGCTGGTGCTGGGGCTCTGCCTCGCCATCGGTCAGGAGCTGAAACCGGATCCGGCCCTCGCCCACCTCACCAGCGAAGCCGGCAACTGGGAAGGCAAGGAGAGCCGCTTCGGCCCCGTGCTGTCCAGCATCTGGGAAGTGGCCACCACCGCCGCCTCCAACGGCTCGGTCAACGCCATGCACGACAGCTTCGCCCCGCTCGCCGGCATGGTCGCCATGATCAACATGCTGCTGGGTGAAGTGGTGTTCGGCGGCGTCGGTGCCGGCATCTACGGCATGATGCTGTTCGTTCTGCTGACCGTGTTCCTGTGCGGCCTGATGGTGGGGCGCACCCCCACCTATCTGGGCAAACGGCTCGGCATCACCGAGATGAAGTGGGTGGTCGCCAGCATGCTGGTGATGCCGGTCGGGGTATTGGTGATCGGCGGCATTACCCTGCTGATGCCGAACTCCGCCACCGTCATCGGTCACGACGGCCCCCACGGTCTGTCACGGCTGATCTATGCCTACGCCTCGGCCGCCGGCAACAACGGCTCCGCCTTCTCCGGCTTTGCCGCCGCCGACAGCTGGCAGTGCATCGCCATCGGGCTGGCCATGCTGCTCGGCCGCTTCGGCTACATCATTCCGGTGCTGGCCATCGCCGGCCAGCTGGCCCGTGCCCCGCGCCAGGAGCGAAGCGAGGGGGACTTCCCCGTCAGCGGCCCGCTCTTCATCACCCTGCTGATCGTCACCGTGCTGCTGATGGGGGGTCTCTCCTTCCTGCCGGTACTGGCGCTGGGCCCGGTGGCGGAACACCTGAGCCTGCTGGGAGGTGCCTTCTGATGCGGCACACCCCACTGATCTGCGTGACCAACTATTCGATGCAGGGAGCTTTCCAATGAGCAAGTCCGCTTCAATGCGCACCGACACCATTCCGGTGAAGGGCAAGAAACAGAAATCACAGATCCTGCAGGCCATGGTGGAAGCCCTCTATCGCTTCAACCCCAGGGCGCTGTTTGGCAGCCCCATCCTGTTCACCCTCTGGCTGGCGGCCGTGATGGCGACCCTGGAGTCGCTGCTGGGGCAACCGCTCTCCGGCGTCGCTCCTTCGCTGGCCTGGCAGCTGACAGCCTGGCTCTGGCTCACCCTCTGGTTTGCCAACTTCGCCGAGACTCTGGCCGAGGGGCGCGGCAAGGCGCGGGCCGACAGCCTGAAGGCCGGCATGAGCCAGCTCAAGGCACGTCGAGTCACCAGCCCGCAGGATGACAAGGGCGAGTGGGTACCGGCCACCAGCCTGCTCAAGGGCGATCTGGTGCTGGTGCGCAGCGGCGAGATGATCCCGGCCGACGGCGAAGTGGTCGCCGGCATCGCCTCGGTCAACGAGGCGGCCATCACCGGCGAATCCGCCCCCGTCATCCGCGAGTCGGGCACCGACCGCAGCGGCGTGACCGGCAACACCACCGTCGTCTCCGACCAGATCTGGGTGCACATCAGCAACAACCCGGGCGAAAGCACGCTGGATCGCATGATTGCCCTGGTGGAAGGAGCCAAGCGGCAGAAGACCCCCAACGAGATGGCGCTGGATGCCCTGCTGGTGGGGCTGACCCTGATCTTCCTGCTGGTGGTGGCCACCCTGCCCTGGTTCCTCGACTACAACGGCACCCAGGTGCCCCGGCTCTATCTGCTGGCGCTGTTCATCACCCTGATCCCGACCACCATCGGCGGTCTGCTCTCCGCCATCGGCATCGCCGGCATGGACCGGCTGGTGAAGCTCAACGTGATCGCCAAGTCGGGCCGGGCGGTGGAAGCCGCCGGCGACGTGCACACCCTGCTGCTGGACAAGACCGGCACCATCACTTTCGGCAACCGGATGGCGGACGAGCTGATCCCGGCCCCCGGCGTGGACCCCTCCCTGCTGGCACAGGCCGCCATGCTGGCCTCGCTCGGTGACAACACGCCGGAGGGCAAATCCATCCTGATCCTGGCGGGCAAGAGCCACACCAAGCCGAGCCAGCTGGAGAGCGACATCATCATCCCCTTCAGCGCCGAGACCCGGCTGAGCGGGCTGGATCGCAACGGCCATCACTATCGCAAAGGGGCGGTGGACGCGGTGCTGCGCTACCTCTCGCTCGATCGCAAGGGGGTGCCCGAGCTCATCCTCAAATCGGTGGACAACATCGCCCGCCAGGGCGGTACCCCGCTGCTGGTCTGCACCCACGAGAAGCTGCTGGGGGTAGTGTTCCTCAAGGACATCATCAAGCCGGGCATCAAGGCACGCTTCCAGATCCTGCGCCACATGGGGATCCGCACCGTGATGATCACCGGTGACAACCCGCTGACCGCCGCCGCCATCGCCGCCGAGGCCGGGGTGGACGACTTCATCGCCGAGGCGACGCCGGAGAAGAAGCTGGCCTACATCCGTCAGGAGCAGGCCGATGGCCGCCTGGTCGCCATGTGCGGGGACGGCGCCAACGACGCACCGGCGCTGGCCCAGGCCGACGTGGGCCTGGCCATGAACGAGGGGACCCAGGCCGCCAAGGAGGCGGGCAACCTGGTGGATCTCGACTCCAACCCCACCAAGCTGCTGGACGTGGTGCTGGTGGGCAAGCAGCTGCTGGTGACCCGTGGCGCCCTGACCACCTTCTCCATCGCCAACGACGTGGCCAAGTACTTTGCCATCCTGCCGGCCCTGTTTATCGCCGCCTATCCGCAGCTGGGGGTGCTGAACCTGATGCAGCTGGGCAGCCCAGAGAGCGCCATCCTGTCGGCCATCATCTTCAACGCCCTGATCATCGTCGCGCTGGTGCCGCTGGCCCTGCGCGGGGTCAGCCTGAAGGGAACGGCCGCCAGCCTGCTGCGCCGCAACCTGCTGATCTACGGCGTCGGCGGCCTGATAGTGCCCTTCATCGGCATCAAGTTGATCGACCTGGTCATCACCGGCCTGGGGCTGGTGTAACGGCATCACCGGATGCGGGACAGACCCGCATCCAACCAACGCATTTGGAGCAAGAAAATCATGATAGCAATCAGAACCCTGCTGACCCTGACCCTGCTGCTGGGGGTAGCGTATCCGCTGGTCGTCACCGGGCTGGCCCAGCTGCTCTTCCCCTGGCAGGCCAACGGCAGCCTGCTCACCAACGCCAAACAGCAGGTGGTCGGCAGCGCCCTGCTGGCACAGAAGTTCGAGCGGGCCGACTACTTCCACTCCCGCCCCTCCGCCAGCGATTTCGCCACCATAGGTGGCGGCGGAAGCAACCTGAGGATGAGCTCGCCGCTACGGGCCGAGTTTGCCGCAGCTGCGGCCAGGGCGCAGCCGGAAGCCAGGGTCCCCGCCCTGCTGACCCGCTCCGCCTCCGGCCTCGATCCCCATCTGCCCCTCGATGCAGCGCTGGCCCAGGTGGATAGGGTCGCCGGGCAACGGGGGCTGGATCCCGTTCAGTTGACGGAGCAGGTCAAGTCGGCGGCACAAGCTGGTATCCTTGGCCCGCAGGTGGTCAACATTCTCCAGTTGAACCTGCAACTCGATCATCAAAAGGGCGCCTGAGGGCGCTCCTTGCCGTTCGGGAAGGCTCCCTTTCGACAACGGGGACAAGCATGAGCAATGAGGTCACGGCCGCGGTTCGGCCGATGCAACGGGAGCACGGGGATGCGTGATGAGGTGAGGGCGGACGCCCTGCTGGCGAGCCTGGAGCAGGAGCACAGGGGCAAGCTGAAGGTGTTTCTCGGCGCGGCCCCCGGCGTCGGCAAGACCTACGCCATGCTGCAGGCGGTGCGGGAGCAGGCCAGAGAGGGAGTCGACATCCTGATCGGGGTGGTGGAGACCCACGGTCGCCAGGAGACCCTGGCCCTGCTGGACAAACTGCCCATCCAGCCGCGCCAACTCTACTCTCACCGTCAACAGCGGCTGGAAGAGATGGACCTCGATGGCCTGCTTGAGCGCAAGCCTGCCATCGCCGTGGTGGACGAGCTGGCCCACAGCAACGCCCCCGGCAGCCGCCACGAGAAGCGCTGGCAGGATGTGGAGGAGTTGCTCGGTGCCGGCATCGATGTCTACACCACCCTCAACGTGCAGCACCTGGAGAGCCTCAACGATCTGGTGTGGCAGCTGACCGGGGTCAGGGTCAAGGAGACCCTGCCGGATCAGGTGCTGCTGGAGGCCGACAGCCTGGTACTGATCGACCTCCCCCCCAAGGAGCTGCTCGGCCGCCTCAAAGAGGGCAAGGTCTATGTGCCCCATCAGGCCAAGGCCGCCCTGCAGTCCTTCTTCTCCCTCAACAACCTGACCGCCCTGCGGGAGCTGGCAATGCAGACCGCCGCCAGCCACGTGGAGGGGGATCTGCAGTTGCAGTGGCAGGCCGCCGGCAAGACCACACTGCCGCTGCGGGGCAAACTGATGGTCTGCATCGGGGATGAGCACGGCGCCGCTCTGGTGCGTTACGGCCACCGCTTCGCCCAGCGCAGGCAACTACCCTGGCTGGTGGTGCACATCGACAGCAAGGGGCAACGCTCCCCCGAGCTGGAGCAGGCGCTGGCCCTCGCCTCCCAACTGGGGGCCAGGGTGCTGACCCTCTCCAGCCCGGCCGTGGCCGATGCCCTGCTGGAAACCGCCGAACAGCAGCAGGTCTCCCAATTGCTGCTCGGCAAATCCCGCAACCCGCCCTGGCGTCGATCCCTGGTACAGCACCTGCTCAAACAGGCGCAGGGATTCGAGATCACGCTGGTGGATACCGAGAAGCGCAAGCCCGGCCTGACCCTACCTACGGCAGGCCCGGGTGAGCTTCGCCAGAGCCTGCTCGCGGTGGCCATCATGGGGGGGACCTCGGCCGTGGTCTGGGCCCTCTCCCACTGGCTGCCCCCCGCCTCCCTGCCCATGCTGTTCGTGCTGGGGGTGCTGGCCACCGCGCTCACCACCAGCCTGGTCCCCGCCATCCTGGCCGCCGTGCTGGGCTTCGTCGGCCACAATCTGCTGTTCACCTTCCCCTACTTCTCCCTGAGCGTGGCCAGCCACAGCGACCTGCTCACCCTGTTCGTGCTGCTCATCGTCGGCATCGCGGCCGGGCGCCTCGCCTCCCGCCAGCGTCAGCAACTGGTCAGTCTGCGCGAGACCCAGCAGCTCGGTAACGCCCTGCTCTCCCTGAGCCAGGGGCTGGCCACCGCCAGCAGCCCGGTGGACGTGCTGAGACAGGGAACCCAGGCCATCGCCCTCGCCCTTGGGCAGCCCGTGTTCGCGCTCGATGGGGATTACCAGTACCGGGCCGGTGACACCCAGACCGGGCCGGGCCAGACAGACAAGGCCGCCATTGACTGGTGCCTGGCCCAGAAACAGAGTGCCGGTGCCCATACCGCCACCCTCAACGCCGCCGAGGCCCAGTATCATCACCTCGGCGATGACCTGGTGCTGGGCATCCGGCTGGCCAGCCCGCTCACCTCCGCCGCCGAGCACCAGCTACAGGCCCTGCTCACCGATATCCGCGCCGCCCTGGCGCGGATCGATCTCAACGAGCGGCTGGCCGACAGCCAGTTGCAGGCGGAGACCGACCGGATGCGCGCGGCCCTGCTCTCCTCGGTCTCCCACGACCTGAAGACGCCGCTGGCCACCATCATGGGGGCTGGCAGCACCCTGCTGGAATACGGGGACCGGATAAGTGCGGAGGACCGCATCGAACTGCTGCACTCGGTGCAGGACGAGGCGCGCCGCCTGCACGGCTATGTGCAGAACCTGCTGGACATGACCCGCATCGGTTCACCGGATTTCCAGCTGAAACGGGATTGGGTCGACCTGGCGGACCTGGTGGAAAGCGCCCGCCGCCGGCTCGACTCCTCCTGGCGCCAGCACAAGCTGCTGGTGCACTTCGATCAGCAGATCCCCCGGCTCTATGTGCACGGCGCCCTGATCGAGCAGGTGCTGGTCAACATCCTCGACAACGCCTCCCGCTACTCACCGGCCGGCACCCCCATCGAGTTCAAGGTGATGCTGGCGGACCCCGACCTCATCATCGACATCATCGATATCGGGGTCGGCATCGCCGAGTCGGATCGGGACAAGATCTTCAATCTGTTCTACACCCAGCCGGTCGGTGACTGCGGCAGCCGCGGCACCGGGCTTGGCCTCGCCATTTCCCGCGCTATGATAGAGGTCCACGGCGGCCGCATCTGGGCATTCGCCGGCCCCAACGGCAACGGCACCTGCATGCGCATCTCCCTGCCGCTGGCCCTCAACGCACCGGCGGCCTGATGGTCGCCGCCCTTTTCAATCAGCAAACGGGAGGCTGAATGGCTCACATACTGGTCATCGACGACGAGGCGGCCATCCGCCGTTTTTTGCGGATCAGCCTGATCGCCGAAGGACATCAGGTGAGTGAGGCGGTCGGCGTCACCGAGGGGATGGCGCAGTATCGCCACCTCAACCCCGACCTGGTGATCCTGGATCTGGGCCTGCCGGACGGTGATGGCATGCAGATCCTGCACGCCATCCGCGAGCATCACGCCAATCCCGTTCTGGTGCTCTCGGCGCGGGACTCGGAGCAGGAGAAGGTGCGGCTGCTGGATGCGGGGGCCAACGACTACATGAGCAAGCCGTTCGGCGTCGGGGAGATGATGGCCCGTATCCGGGTGCTGCTGCGCCAGCGAGTCGGTGCCACCAGCGGCGAATGCCGCCACTTCCCCCACTGTGGCCTGACCCTGGACAGCAGCAGCCACAAAGTGACCCTGCAGGGCGAGGAGATCCCCCTCTCCCGCAAGGAGTTCGCCCTGTTGCAGGCGCTGGTGTGCCACCCCGGCAAGCTGGTGCAACAGACCCAGCTGCTCATCGACATCTGGGGGCCAAGCCACAAGGAGGACACTCACTACCTGCGCATCGTCATCGCCAGCCTGCGCAAGAAGCTGGGAGATAACCCCCAGCAACCCACCCTGATCGAAACTGAAGCCGGCATCGGCTACCGCTTTATCGGCAGCTGATGTTTCACGTGGAACGACGCCAACCGCAGCAAAATGCCAGCAGACCGCATCCCCCGAGCAGCAGCCCGAGATCCTGCAAGCTGGCGGCAACCGCCAATCCCAGGCTGAGCAACAGGTAGTAACCGAGCCCGAACAGGGCCCCGGCACTGCCCGCCACCTCCCGATAGGCCAGCAGTGCCTGGCTCAGCACATTGGGGATAGCCAGCCCGAACGCGACCACCACTCCCGTCATGGGCAGCAGAAACCAGAGCGATGCCTGACTGGCCCACACCAGCCAACCCGAACCCAGCGCCAGCACGGCGGCGAGCCGTATTAACGAGGCAGGCGTCCAGCCACGGCCCAGCAGACGCTTGTTGAGCAGGCTGCCCACCAGGGTCGCCAGCGCCAGCACGATGCCGGAGTAACCAAACTCGCCCGCGCTCAACCCCAGACTGGCAAACAGAAACGGCGCCAGGCTGTAGTAGCCGAACAGCATGGTGTTGAACAGGGCGACCAGGGCAGCGCTGCGCCACAAGCCGGTATCACGCACCATCCGGCAGGCCAGCGGCCAGAGTGCGACCCTTTGGGTGGTGGCCGGGCAGGTTTCCGGCAGTTGCCAGCAAGCCATCAGCAACAAGCCGATTGCCAGCGCCAGCAGGGCGCCGAATACCCCGAGATAACCCAAGCCATCAGCAAGCAGGCCACCGCTCACCAGCCCCAGCACAGGACTCAGGGAGAGCGCGATGCCCATCACCGAAAAGACCCGCGCCAGATCGCTGCCCTGATAGCTGTCGCGCAGCATGGTCTGGGTCACCACGGAACCCACGGCGGCGCCGAAGGCCGCGATGACCCGGGCCAGCAGCAGGGTTTCAAATTGAGTGGCCAGCAACGCCAGCAGGGTGCCGGCGCCATAGGTCAGCAACCCCGCCAGCATGGCGGGACGCCGCCCGATGAGATCGCACAACCTGCCCCAGCAGACCACGCCCGCCGCAAACGCCAGAAAATAGACCGACAGGGTCTGGGACGCCTGCCCCTCGCTCACCCGAAACTCAGTGGCGATATGGGTCAGCACCGGGCTGTAGATGGTCTCCACCATCTGGGGAAACATCATCAATCCGACCACCAGCCAGCGCGGTGGCAACCTGTTGTTCATGACACACCTCCTTCACAAGAGGTCGCCATTCTAGAGAGGGATAACATGTCCGATTACAATAAGGCGGACTATAAACAGCAAGAATCGGACACATGGCCTTTATTCTTCCCGATCACCCCTTTGATCCGGACCAGCACGATGGCAGCGCCATCGGTATTGCCGCCGCCCTCGGCTGGCACGACTCCGGCCGCCATCAGCACCAGCGCCACCAGCTGCTGTTCGCCCAGGCAGGCTGCATGACCATAGAGCTGGACGATCAGGTCTGCCTGCTGCCGCCGACGCGAGCGGCCTGGTTGCCAGCAGGCCTGCCCCATCGGGTGTTGATGCGCGGGGTAGTGGCCTATCGCTCCCTCTACTTCCAGCCGGAGCCCGCGTTGCCAAACGAGATGGCGGTGCTGGCGGTCAACCCGCTGCTGCGGGAGATCATCGAACGGATGGCGCTCTGGCCCTGGGACAAGCCGGAAGCAGAGCAAACCTGCACACTGGCATTATTGAAAGAAGAGCTGGCGCAAGCGCCGCGGGAATCCTGGCAGTTGCCGCTGCCGTCAGACGGGCGTCTGACCGGCTGGCTGCAGGAGTTAAAGCGGGGTGACACCCTGCCCGATCGGCTCAACCGGCTGGCCGAACGGGTGGGTGCCAGTGACAAGACCATAGGCCGCATCTTCATGCGGGAGACCGGCATGAGCTACCAGGCCTGGCGCCAGCAGTGGCGACTGCTGCGGGCCATGGAACTGCTGGCCGAAGCCGAGCCCATCAGCCGGGTGGCCGCTGCGCTGGAGTTCGCCAGCGACAGCGCCTTCATCTCCTTCTTCAGGCAGCACACGGGGCAGACCCCCTTGCGCTACCTCAACTCTCGGGATGAGTCGCATCGGCCGAACTCGCCTCCACCACCAGGGTCTCCAGGGCCAGCGGCTTGAGGTTTTGAATGGCCTCTGCCACCACGTCATGGGAAGCCTGCTGCTGCAAGGCCAGCATCTCCTGCTGCAGGGCGGCGCTGTCCAGCTCGGGTCTCGGGTTCTCGGCGGCCATGGCATTCAGGCTCAGGCTGCTGGCAATCAGGGTAGCGATCAGGATCTTCATCTGGCGTGCTCCGGTGTGGTTGAGATGACCACATAACTATTCCAATAGTTGTGCCAGATTTATAACAGCATGATTTTATTGATATAAATAATTTTTTGATGCTGCCACCCCCCTTCCTGAATCGAATGTTGGTTATTTTAAAACCTATAAATGGTTTTTTTTACCACCTCCATCATGGCAACCCTGTTCCACGTGAAACGCCCCGTTTTTTTGATCGACACCCGCTTTTGAAGTGAGCTATGGTGCTAGCTCCCCCCTTAACTGACTCTGGATTTGCCACCGAATGGAATTCTCCTTGTTCGGCGAGAAGTTCACTCGCCACGCCGGTATTACCCAACTCATGGACGACCTCAATCAAGGGCTGCTGAATCCCGACGCCATCATGCTGGGAGGCGGCAATCCGGCCCCCATCCCCGCCATGCTGGAACGCTTTCAGGCCGAGGCCAATACCCTGCTCGACAACGGCGAACTGATCAAGGCCATGGCCAACTACGATGGCCCCCAGGGCAAGGACAGGTTTACCAGGGCGCTGGCCGCCCTGCTCAGCAAGGAGCTGGGCTGGGAGATCTCCGCCCGCAACATCGCCCTGACCAACGGCAGCCAGAACGCCTTCTTCTATCTGTTCAACCTGCTGGCCGGCGAGTTCGCCGACGGTCGCAAGAAGAAGGTGCTGTTCCCGCTCGCCCCCGAGTACATCGGCTATGCCGACTCGGCCCTCTCGGACGATCATTTCGTCGCCTACAAGCCCACCATCGAGAAGCTGCCCGACGGCCAGTTCAAATACCACGTGGATTTCGAGAGCCTGCAGGTGGGCGACGACATCGGGGTGATCTGTGTCTCCCGGCCGACCAACCCCACCGGCAACGTGCTCACCGACGAGGAGATCGAGCACCTCGATCAGATCGCCCGTGACAAGGGGATCCCGCTCCTCATCGACAATGCCTACGGCGTGCCCTTCCCCGGCATCATCTTCAGCGACGCCAAGCCGTTCTGGAACGCCAACACCATCCTCTGCATGAGCCTCTCCAAGCTCGGCCTGCCTGGCACCCGTTGCGGCATCGTCATCGCCGACGAGAAGATCATCCGGGCCATCACCAACCTGAGCGGCATCATCAATCTGGCACCGGGCAGCCTGGGTCCGGCCATCACCATTCCGATGATCGAGAACGGTGACATCATCACCCTGAGCGAACAGGTGGTGAAACCCTTCTACCAGCAGAAAGCCACCTTCGCGGTCCAGCTGCTGCGCGAGGCCATTCCGGATCCGCGCTTCAACATCCACAAGCCGGAGGGTGCCCTCTTCCTCTGGCTCTGGTTCGAAGACCTGCCGATCCACTGCCAGGAGCTGTATGAGCGACTGAAGGCGAAGAACCTGCTGATCGTGCCCGGCCACTACTTCTTCCCCGGCATCGACGACCCCGAGTGGCGCCACAGCCAGGAGTGCATCCGCCTCAACTATGCCCAGAGCGAAGATCTGGTGCGTCGTGGCATCGCCATCCTGGCCGACGAGATCAACGCCCTCTACGCCGGTTGATTCCCCCTTCGGCATGAAAAAAGAGGCCTGCAGATGCAGGCCTCTTTTCTATCAGGTGGTCAGCGATGTTGTTTAACCGGGCAGTGCCAGCTGATCGGGTTTGCCGATGGGGATGGCGCGGGGCTTGAGCGCTTCCGGCAGCTCCCGGGCCAGCTCTATGGTCAGCAGGCCGTGCTCCAGCCTGGCCCCCTGCACTTCCACGTGCTGGCTCAGCTTGAAGGCGAGCTCGAAGTCCCGCTCGGCGATCCCCTGATGGAGGAACTGGCGCTCGCCCATGGTGGCGACCTTGCGCCCCTTCACCTTGAGGGTACCGTTTTCGGTCTCCAGCTCCAGCTCATTGCGATCGAAACCGGCCACGGCAACCGTGATGAGGTAGCTGTCGTGATCCCGCTTCTCGATGTTGTACGGGGGGTAGGCCGAGGTCTTCTGATCGAACAGGCCTTCCAGCTCGCGGGCCATCCGCTCGAAGCCGACGGCATTGGAATAGAGATGAGAAAAATCGAGGTTACGCATGATCCTATCCTTCTATAAAGCAACAGGGTTTACTCTCCACGGGCCCGCCATCGGCACCCGGGAAACATCAGCAATGCGACGAGGTCAGGCTGTCAGCCGTTGATCTCGATCTTGCGGGGCTTCATCGCCTCGGGCACTTCGCGCACCAGGTCGATGTGCAGCAGACCGTTCTTGAGGTCGGCCCCCTTCACCCGCACGTAGTCGGCCAGCTGGAAGCGACGCTCGAAGCCGCGTTCGGCAATGCCTTGGTAGAGGTAGTTGCGCTCGGTATCGGCCTGCTTGCTGCCCTTCACCGTCAGCAGATTTTCCTGGAAGCTCAGCTCCAGCTCTTCCTGGGTAAAGCCCGCCACCGCCATGCTGATGCGGTAGTCGCTGTCACCCAGCTGCTCGATGTTGTAGGGGGGATATCCGGCATTGCCATTGCTGGCGGCAGATTCGATGAGAGTGGCCAGACGATCGAAACCGATGGCAGAACGATAGAGCGGAGAAAAGTCGATAGAACGCATAGTATTACCCTCTTGTGAGCGATAACGGATTGTTTGCCCTCCTGATGGACGGGCGCCTGGTCGAAACCTCTGTCGAGCGTTCCGGCCTTGTTATCTATATAGGGGCCAACATTTGGCTTTCAAGGGGTAAAAACAAAAGAAATGCAGGCCATCAAAAATGGCCCGATTAGATCGATAATAGGCCTGCGGGCCACTCATGATCCGTCCCTCATCCCTCCATACTGGCCGTGTCCCCAACGAGAAACCGGAGCACGTCATGAAGATTACCCAGGTTCGCAACGCCACCCTGCTCATCCACTACGCAGGAACCCGCTTCCTCATCGACCCCATGCTGGCCCCCAAGGGGAGCTACCCCGGCTTCGAAGGCATGGCCAACAGCCATCTTCGCAACCCCTTGGTCGAGCTGCCGCTGCCCATGGCGACCCTGCTGGAGGTGGATGCGGTGATTGTCACCCATGACCATCTGGATCACTGGGACGATGTCGCGAAAGCGAAGATCCCCAGGCACCTTCCCCTGTTCGTGCAGCATCAGAAAGATGCCGACACCATGAGGGGATGCGGCTTCGAGGATGTGCGCCTGCTGGGCGAGGTCGGCGAGTTCGCCGGCATCCGCCTGCAACAGACGGAAGGCCGGCACGGCAGCGATACCATCATGGCCCTGCTGGGGGATCGCCTTGGCGAGGTCAGCGGAGTGGTCTTCTCCCATCCCGCCGAAAAGACCCTCTATCTGGCCGGCGACACCGTCTGGAATGCCCAGGTTGAACAAGCGCTGCACCGGCACCAACCCGAGGTCGTTGTCCTCAACTGCGGTGATGCCCAGGTGACGGGTCTGGGCGCAATCATCATGGGCAAGGAGGATGTGGCCGCCGTCTATCAGGCCGCCCCGCAGGCCACCCTGATCGCCAGCCACATGGAGGCGGTCAATCATGCCCTGCTGTCCCGGCGGGAGCTGCGCGACTACCTGGACAGCCAGGGGATGGCCGCCCGGGTAAGGGTGCCCGAGGATGGCGACACCATGGTGCTCTGAGCGAGAGGCCGGGCACCACATGGCTCTTCGGCTTTCTGTTGCGGCCCCGTATGATGGGGATCCGAGTGCAAAGGAGTCTGCCACCATGCCCCGTCCCCTTATCGTCGCCGTCATCACCTTCGATCGCTTCAGCCCCTTTCACTGCTCGGTGCCCTGCCTCATCTTTGGCGACAAGATGATGCCGGGCCAGTCGTTGTTCGAGCTGAGACTCTGCGCCGGGGATGACACGCGGCAACCCGCCTCCTCCCAGGGCTTTCGCATGGAGGCCGACTATGGCCTGGAGGGCCTGCTGGAGGCGGATATCATCATCATCCCCTTCTGGCGCGATCCGGCCGAGCGCCCCGCCCAACCCTTGCTCGATGCCCTGGTTGCCGCCCGGATCAGGGGAGCCCAGATCGTGGGGCTCTGTCTCGGCACCTATGTGCTGGCCTATGCCGGCCTGCTGGACGGGCGCGGTGCCGCCACCCACTGGGAATTTGAACAGGAGTTCGTCCAGCGCTTCCCCCGGGTGCGGCTCGATACCAATGCCCTCTACGTCGACGACGACGGACTCATCACCTCGGCTGGCACCGCCGCCAGCCTGGACTGCTGCCTCTATCTGGTTCGCCAGCATCACGGCAGCCAGATTGCCAACAAGCTGGCCAGGCGGCTGGTGGTGCCTCCCCACCGGGAGGGTGGCCAGGCCCAGTTCATCGAGCTGCCGGTACCCGCCACCACCCGGGATGCCAGGATCAACCAGCTGTTCGATCACCTGCGCCTGCACCTGGCCGCGCCCCACACCCTGGACAGCCTGGCGGAACATTGCATGATGAGCCGACGCACCTTTAGCCGCCGCTTCCAGCTCGCCACCGGTCTCTCCCTCGGGGAGTGGCTGATGGCGGAGCGCCTGCACCGCAGCCAGACGCTGCTGGAGTCCAGCTCCCACACCGTGGAACGCATCGCCGAACTGGTGGGGCTCGGGTCTGCCACCATATTGCGCAAGCACTTTCGCGCCCGCTTCGGGGTGTCGCCGCGGGAGTGGCGCCGCACCTTTCGTGGTGACAGAGTCTAGGTCCCTCATGTTTCACGTGGAACGCGCCCTCTTCCTTGCCCCAGCAAACAAAAAGCCGCTCACGAGGAGCGGCTTTTGATGGTTGTCGGACCGTCTGATTAGACGTCGAGGTTGGCAACCCGCAGGGCGTTGGTCTCGATGAAGTCGCGACGGGGCTCTACGGCGTCACCCATCAGGGTGGAGAAGAGCTGGTCTGCGCCGACCGCGTCGTCGATGGTGACACGCAGCATGCGACGAGCTTCCGGATCCATGGTGGTTTCCCACAGCTGCTCCGGGTTCATCTCCCCCAGCCCTTTATAGCGCTGGATGTAGATGCCACGCTTGCCTTCGCCCATCAGCCACTCGACCGCTTCAACGAAGCTGGCGACCGGCTTCACCTTCTCGCCACGCTTGATGTAACCGCCTTCCTCGATCAGGTTGGCGATCTCCTTGCCCAGGGAGACCAGCTGACGGTACTCGGAGGATTGCAGGAAGTCATAGCTCAGCGGATATTCACGGTCGACCCCGTGCTGGCGTACCACGGCGTGGGGCACGAACAGGCTGCGCTCCTCGTCGCGGCGTACCTGCATCTGGTACTGGATACCGTGGTTGCTCTCGTTGAGCACGGCTTCCATGCTCTGGCACCAGGTCTGCAGATCGCTCTCGCTGGCCAGCAGGGTTTCGTTCAACTCAGGCTGATAGATCAGCTGGGTCAGCACGGCTTCCGGCGCGCGGCGGGACATGCGGGTGATGAGGTGAGTCACGGAGCGATGCTGGTTGACCAGACGCTCCAGCGCCTCGCCACCGATGGCCGGGGCAGACTCGTTGACGTGCAGGGTCGCACCGTCCAGCGCCATGGCGGTCTGGTACTGCAACAATGCGTCTTCGTCTTTCAGGTACTGCTCCTGCTTGCCCTTCTTCACCTTGTAGAGCGGCGGCTGGGCGATAAAGACATAGCCACGCTCGATGATTTCCGGCATCTGACGATAGAAGAAAGTCAGCAGCAGGGTACGGATGTGCGCACCATCGACGTCCGCATCCGTCATGATGATGATGTTGTGATAGCGCAGCTTGTCCGGGTTGTACTCGTCACGACCGATGCCACAGCCCAGAGCGGTGATCAGGGTACCCACCTCCTGGGAGGAGATCATCTTGTCGAAACGGGCCTTCTCCACGTTAAGGATTTTACCCTTGAGGGGCAGGATGGCCTGGTTCTTCCGGTTGCGACCCTGCTTGGCGGAGCCGCCAGCAGAGTCCCCTTCCACGATGTAGAGTTCGGAGAGCGCCGGGTCTTTTTCCTGACAGTCCGCCAGCTTGCCGGGCAGACCGGCGATATCCAGCGCGCCCTTGCGGCGGGTCAGTTCGCGGGCCTTGCGGGCCGCTTCGCGGGCACGGGCCGCATCGATGATCTTGTTGACCACGATCTTGGCGTCGCCCGGGTTCTCCAGCAGGAAGTCTGCCAGCTTCTCGCCCATCGCCTGTTCCACGGCGGTCTTCACCTCGGACGAGACCAGCTTGTCCTTGGTCTGGGAGGAGAACTTAGGGTCAGGCACCTTGACGGAGATAACGGCAATCAGACCTTCACGGACATCGTCACCACTGGCGGCGGACTTGGCCTTCTTGCTGTAGTCCTCCTTGTCCATGTAGTTGTTCAGCGTCCGGGTCAACGCGGTACGGAAGCCCACCAGGTGGGTGCCACCATCCCGCTGCGGAATGTTGTTGGTGAAGCAGTAGACCCCTTCCTGATAGGCGTCGTTCCACTGCATGGCGACTTCGACACCGATGCCGTCCTGCTCAGTGGTGAAGTGGAACACCTTGGGATGGATCGGGGTCTTGTTCTGGTTCAGGTACTCGACGAAGGCCTTGATGCCCCCTTCGTAGCAGAAGTGCGCCTCGCGGCCGTCACGCTCGTCCATCAGACGGATGGAGACGCCGGAGTTGAGGAAGGAGAGCTCGCGCAGACGCTTGGCCAGGATCTCGTAGTGGAACAGGGTGTCGCTGAAGATGGTCGGGCTCGGCCAGAAGCGAACTTCGGTCCCGGTGCCGGTGCTGTCACCAATCTGCTTGAGGGGTGCCTGCGGCTCGCCCAGGTGATAGGTCTGCTCGTAAACATGACCGTTGCGGCGGATGGTCAGCAGCAGCTTGTCGGAAAGCGCGTTCACCACGGAGACGCCTACACCGTGCAGACCGCCGGACACCTTGTAGGAGTTGTCATCGAATTTGCCGCCGGCGTGCAGCACGGTCATGATGACTTCGGCGGCGGAGCGGCCCTCTTCCGGGTGGATGTCCACCGGTATGCCGCGACCGTTGTCGCGCACGGAGACGGAGCCGTCGGAATGGATCTTGACCTGGATATCGGAGCAGTAGCCAGCCAGAGCCTCGTCGATGGAGTTGTCGACGACCTCGAACACCATGTGGTGCAGGCCCGATCCATCGTCCGTATCGCCGATATACATCCCCGGGCGCTTGCGGACCGCATCCAGGCCCTTGAGCACCTTGATATTCGAGGAGTCGTAAGTATTTTCACTCATAGCTTACTCTCTGCCTTCTCTAACGTTTCGGAGATCTTGCCTTGTTCCACGTGGAACAGCTTGCAGTCACTCGCATCCATCATGTCTGCGAGCTGACCGGTATCGATGGCGGTGATGAACACCTGGGACGCGCACTGCTTCAGCCTTGCGGCCAGCAGACGACGTTTGTCGACATCCAGTTCAGAGGCAAAATCATCAATTAAAAAAATACAGCCGCGGCTGCTATGTTGATTCAAATAGAGCCCTTGGGCCAGCCGCATGGCACAGACCAGCAACTTCAGCTGACCCCTGGACAAAATATCCTGCGCGGGCACGCCGTTCGCCTTGAGCCGCACGTCCGCCTTCTGCGGACCGACCCCAGTGTACCCCAGCGAACGATCCCGTTCGAACCCCGCCTCCAGCAATGCATCGAGGGGAGTGTCTTTTTCCCAGCCTCGATAGAATCCAAGACTGATATCGAACTCCGGCAGAAAATCTGCCGTCATCTCCTTGATCAGGGGCGTAATGGCCTGACAATAACTGGCGCGAAAACCCGCCAGCTCGCCACCCAGTCGCACCAGCTCCTGATCCCAGAACGCCAGTTGACGATACTGGGTGCTCTGGCGCAGCAAGGCATTGCGCTGCTTCAGCAGCCGACGCACCCGCCCCCAGAGGGAGAAGAAGGTCGGCTCCTGATGGAAAACACCCCAGTCGAGCCAGGCACGGCGGGCCTGGGGCCCACCGGTCAGCAGGCTGAAACCATCGGGGTGGATCAACTGTACCGGCAACAGCTCCGCCAGATCGGCCAGGCGCTGGGCCTGGGCACCGGCGATCTTGAGCTGGGTTTCGCCCCCCTTGTCCTTGGCAAGCCCGATGGGCACCTGACGCCCCTCCAGCTCGCACTGGGCAAACAGGGTAAAGGCCCGCTCGCCCTGGCGGATGACCCGCCCGGTCAAATGGGTACGAAACGAGCGGCCGAGACCAAGGTAATGAATGGCTTCCAGCACGCTGGTCTTGCCGCTGCCGTTGCTCCCGACCAGGATATTGAGGCCGGGAGACAGCGCGAGACTGGCGTGCTGAATATTGCGAAAGTCGCTGAGCTGGAGTTTGACCAGGGACACGACTAGATCCGCATCGGCATCACCACATACTGGGCATCTTGGTTCTCAAAATCCTCAATAATGGCGCTGCTGATGGAATCGCTCAGGCTGATCCGGATTTGGTCACATTTTAACGTATTCAACACGTCCAGCACATAGGAGACGTTGAAGCCGATCTCCATCTCGCCAGCGGCGTATTGTACGTCAAGCAGCTCTTCGGCTTCTTCCTGTTCCGGGTTGTTGGCGGTGATGCGCAGCAGGTTTTCCTGCAGATTGAGACGCACCCCACGGAATTTCTCGTTGGAGAGGATGGCGGCACGGGCAAAGGCCTGGCGCAGATCCTCGCGACCGGCGATCAGGGCCTTGTCGCTCCCTCTCGGGATGACGCGGCGCCAGTCCGGGAAACGGCCATCCACCAGCTTGGAGGTGAAGATGAAGCCATCCAGGGCCGCGCGCAGGTTGCTGCGACCCACTTGCAGCCGCACCGGCTTGTCTTCCGCTTCCAGCAGGCGCACCAGTTCCAGCACCCCTTTGCGTGGCAGGATAACCTGATGGTCGGGCAGCGATTCCGTTACCACTTCGCGGCGGCAGGTGGCCAGCCGGTGACCGTCCGTCGCCACGGTACGCAGGCCGTGTCCTTCGCTCTCGAACAGCATGCCGTTCAGGTAGTAGCGCACGTCCTGGCTCGCCATGGAGAACTGGGTCGCGTCGATGAGTTTTTTCAGCTCCAGCTGGCTGATGTCGAACTCGAGCACGGATTCCCAATCCTCGATGTTCGGGTATTCGGTCGCCGGCAGGGTCGACAGGTTGAAGCGGGAGCGGCCGGAACGGATGATGAGGCGCTCTCCCTCGGTGCTGAGGCGGATCTCCGCCCCCTCCGGCAGACCGCGACAGATGTCCAGCAGCTTGCGCGCCGGCACTGTGGTGCGGCCATCCTGGCTGTCGCTGTTGAGATAGACCTGTCCGATCATCTCCACCTCGAGATCGGTCCCGGTCAGCGACAGCAGGCCATTGCTGACATCGAGCAGGACGTTGCCGAGGATGGGCAGGGTCGGCCGGCCACCCAGGGCACCGGACACCAGTTGCAGGGGACGTAACAGGGCCTCACGGCTAATTTCGAGCTGCATCTGTGCTCTCCGTTGTTATTGGGAGGAAAGGATTCGGATCAGGCTGGAACATGCAATCTGCATCTGTGCACTCCGTTCCGTTATCAGGAAGAAAGGGTACGGATCAGGTTGGAATAGTCTTCCTTGATGTCGTGACTCTCTTCCTTCAGCTGCTCGATCTTGCGGCAGGCATGAAGAACCGTGGTGTGGTCACGGCCACCAAAGGCATCCCCTATCTCAGGCAAGCTGTGGTTGGTCAGCTCCTTGGCCAGCGCCATCGCCAGCTGGCGCGGGCGGGCAACGGAGCGGGAGCGACGCTTGGAGAGCAGATCCGCCAGCTTGATCTTGTAATACTCCGCCACCGTCTTCTGGATGTTGTCGATGGTGACCAGCTTCTCCTGCAGGGCCAGGAGATCGCGCAGCGCCTCGCGCACGAAGTCGATGTTGATGGCGCGGCCGGTGAAGTTGGCATTGGCGATCACCCGGTTGAGGGCACCTTCCAGTTCACGGACGTTGGAGCGCAGCCGTTTGGCGATAAAGAAGGCCACTTCATCCGGCAGGTGGATCTGGTTCTCGTCCGCCTTGCGCATCAAGATGGCAACCCGGGTCTCCAGCTCCGGCGGCTCGATCGCCACCGTGAGTCCCCAGCCGAAGCGGGACTTGAGACGATCTTCCACCCCGTTGATCTCTTTCGGATAACGGTCCGAGGTCAGAATGATCTGCTGGTTGCCTTCAAGCAGGGCATTGAAGGTGTGGAAGAACTCCTCCTGGGAGCGCTCCTTGTTGGCGAAAAACTGGATGTCATCGATGAGCAGGGCATCGACGCTACGGTAATAACGCTTGAACTCTTCAATGGCGTTATTCTGCAGCGCCTTCACCATGTCCTGCACGAACCGTTCGGAGTGCATGTAGATGACTTTGGCGTCTTTCTTGCGATCCTTGATGGCATTGCCAACGGCGTGCAGCAGGTGGGTCTTGCCAAGGCCAGTGCCGCCATAGAGGAACAGCGGGTTGTAGGCACCACCCGGATTGTCGGCCACCTGACGGGCGGCCGCACGGGCCAGCTGGTTGGACTTACCCTCGACGAAATTCTCGAAGGTATAGTTCACGTTGGTGTTGCTCTTGTGGTTTGGCTCGGGCTTGTTTTCGGCCTTGTTTTCCCAGCTCTTGGGAGAGTTATTCACAGGATCGACACCACGGGCCGGCGCCCTGGCGACCGCGACGGGATGAGGGCGATTGCCGATATCAAAACGCAGGGTGGGAGCGTCGGCTCCGCACAGCTCGTTGATGATGCCGTTGACCCGGAGCAGGTACTTGTCGCGTACCCAGTCCAGAACAAAGCGGTTCGGTGCATACAGGGTCAGAGTATTGTCACTCAACTCCGCTTGAAGCGGCCGGATCCACATGCTGAATTCTGCCGAGGGCAACTCATCTTGCAGCCGGTTAAGGCACTGCTGCCATAGCGAAGCAGTCACTCTAGACTCCCGTCAATTGATTAAGTAAAGACCGGCTATTCTACGTTTTTAGTGGCCGGATCTCCAGTTGCTGCCGCACGGATCCAGCAAATAAGATCCTTGACTTTCAAGGATCCAACGCCCCAGGATCCCATTTCATCCCCAAAGTTACCCACAGCCGGATATCGTCAATGTGGACAGAATGGCGCGCTGCGACCATAGTTATTTTATATAACCAAATATCATTTATTTTTTATATTTTATTCCAATAACATCAGCGCCAACCCGTGATTACAACTAAAAATACAGCACTACAGAGAGAGGAATCCCCATGAAAACCACCATCAAGCTGATTTCCGGCGCCGCCATTCTGCTGGCCAGCCTGTCCGGCCAGGCCATCGCCCAGGAAACCATCAAGGTCGGCATGTCCGGCAAATATTTCCCGTTCACCTTCGTCAAGCAGGACAAGCTGCAGGGCTTCGAGGTGGACATGTGGAACCAGATCGGTGAGCGCACCGGCTACAAGGTCGAGTTCGTGACCGCCAGCTTCTCCGGCTTGTTCGGCATGCTGGAAACCGGCCGCGTCGACACCATCTCCAACCAGATCACCATCACCGACGAGCGCAAGGCCAAGTACGCCTTCTCCCAGCCCTATGTCTATGACGGTGCCCAGATCGTGGTCCGCAAGGGCAACAACACCATCCACGGCATCAAGGATCTGGAAGGCAAGAAAGTCGCCGTCAACCTGGGCTCCAACTTCGAAGAGCTGCTGCGCAAGAACGACCCCAACAAGAAGATCGATATCCGTACCTATGACTCCGCCTTCGAGCAGGATGTCGCCCTGGGCCGCATCGACGCCTTCGTGATGGACCGCGTCTCCACCGCCCAGCTGATCAAGGAATCCAAGCTGCCGCTGCAACAGGCCGGTGCACCGTTCGAAACCATCGAGAACGCCCTGCCCTTCCTGAAGACCCCGGAAAAGCAGGCAGTGCTGAAAAAGGTTGACGATGCCCTCACCGCCATGCGCAAAGACGGCACCCTGACCAAAATCTCCGAAAAATGGTTCGCAGCGGACATCACCAGCAAATAAATGATGGAATTTGACCTCGAGTACACGCTAGGGCTGTTTCCCATCCTGCTCAAATACCTGGGCACCACGATGGAAATGGCCCTGTGGGGATTCGTATTGGCACTCGTACTGTCGCTGATCCTGGCGATAGTACGGGTGTTTCGCGTTCCCGCACTTCACTGGCTGGCGATGCTGTATATCTCGTTCTTCCGGGGTACACCGCTGCTCGTCCAGCTGTTTCTGCTCTATTACGGGCTGCCGCAGCTCTTCCCCATCTTCGTGGGGATGGATGCCTTTACCGCCGCCATCATCGGCCTGACCCTGCACTTTGCCGCCTACATGGCCGAGTCGATCCGGGCAGCCATTCTCGGCATCCACAAGAGCCAGATGGAAGCCGCCCTCAGCATCGGCATGAGCCGGCTGCAGGCGATGCAGCGGATCATCCTGCCCCAGGCGGCCCGCATCGCGACACCGTCGCTGATGAACTACTTCATCGACATGATCAAGAGCACCTCCCTGGCGTTTACCCTGGGAGTGGCGGAGATCATGGGCAAGGCCCAGATGGAAGCGGCCTCCTCCTTCAAGTTCTTCGAGAGCTTCATGGCGGTGGCGCTGATCTACTGGGTGGTGGTCATCTTCTTCACTCGCTTGCAGCATCTGCTGGAAGTGCGGCTGAACCGTGCTTATTAAAGGAGGCCTGTCATGATCAACCTAACGGGTCTCTCCAAGGCCTATGACGGAAATCAGGTGCTCAACGGCATCGATCTTGAGGTAAAGAAGGGGGAGATTGTCGTCATCATCGGTCCTTCCGGTACCGGCAAGTCGACTCTGCTGCGCTGCCTCAACCTGCTGGAAACCCCGGATGCAGGGCGGCTCGTCATCGATGACCTCGCCGTGGATCTGGCCAAGGCCAGCGACCAGCAGGCCATCGAACTGCGCAAACGTGCCTCTTTCGTGTTCCAGAACTACGCCCTGTTCGCCAACAAGACGGCGCTGGACAACATCGCCGAGGGGCTGATCACCGTCTGGAAGCAGCCGAAGGCGGAGGCTCGTGCCACTGCCCTGGGCATCCTCAAGGACATCGGCCTCGCCGAGAAACAGGATGCCTACCCGGCCTCCCTCTCCGGCGGCCAGCAACAGCGCGTCGGCATCGGCCGGGCCATGGCGGCCCACTCCAAGGTGATCCTGTTTGACGAGCCCACCTCCGCCCTCGATCCCGAGTGGGTCGACGAGGTGCTGGGCCTGATGAAGCAGCTCGCCCGCCAGCACCAGACCATGGTTGTGGTGACCCACGAGATCGAGTTTGCCCGTGATGTCGCCGATCGGGTGATCTTCATGGAAGGAGGCCGGATCGTGGAGCAGGGCCCGCCGGATCAGATATTGGTCGATCCGCAGGATCCCCGTACCCGGGAGTTCCTGCGCAAAGTACTTAAATAGCTCTCTCTTTGGCGGCCTGGCCGCCTTTTTTCTTGAGGGATCCTTGTTTAACCCCGGGTTGCCAGTATAATTCGGGGCCCTTGATCCTCCGGATCCTGCCAGATTACCCCGCTCGGTCGACGAACGGGGCGAGATGGAAAGGAACGGCGGATTGACGAGAAGCTGAACTCTGTTTAGAATTCGGCCTCTTTTGCTAGTCGTCACACGCTATAGCTGGCGCGTCGGCTAAGTGTGACAATCAAAACTGTACAGAAATACGGAATCGAATCATGAAACGTACTTTTCAACCGTCCAACCTGAAGCGCAAGCGCTCTCACGGTTTCCGCGCTCGCATGGCTACTGCCAACGGCCGCAAAGTTCTGGCCGCTCGTCGTGCCAAGGGTCGTGCCCGCCTGGTAGTCTAATGCCTACCCAGCACACCTTCTCTCGGGAGTTACGTCTGTTAACTCCCGAACACTTCAAACGCGTTTTCGCCGAGCCTGTCCGGGCCGCTTCTCCGCAAATTACGCTTCTTGCTTGCCCCAACTCCCTCGAACACCCCCGTCTTGGCCTCGCCGTGCCCAAAAAGGCGCTCAAGCGTGCCGTCTGGCGCAACCGTGTAAAACGAGTGGTTCGGGAAAGTTTTCGCCTCAATCAAGCCAATCTGCCCGCTATCGACATCGTCGTGATCGCCAAGGGTGGCGTGAAGGAGATGGACAACGAAGCGCTGTTCAAGTTACTGGAAAAGCTATGGCGCACTCTGTCACGCCGTTGCAATGGGTAGCAATCAAACTGATACGCCTGTATCAGCTAATCATTAGTCCCCTGCTCGGGCCGCGCTGCCGTTTCACCCCGACTTGTTCCCAATTTGCGATAGAAGCAATCCGACTTCACGGTTTCATAAAAGGCGTTTGGTTAGCCAGCAAACGTCTATTAAAATGCCATCCCTTATCCGAGGGTGGTTATGACCCGGTTCCGCAACCAAAGCGAAGAAACTGAAGACTATGGAATCACAACGCAATTTACTCCTGATCGGTTTGCTGTTCGTGAGCTTCTTGCTCTGGCAACAGTGGGAGTCCGACAAGGCTCCGAAGCCGGCCCCGACTACCGTGGCCCAAACCGAACATTTCGTACCTGAAGCCGGTCAGACCGGTGATATTCCTCAGGTTTCCGAGCAAGCAAATGGTAACGCCGCGCGCAAGCTGATCACCGTCTCCTCCGACGTGCTCAAATTGACCCTGGACACCCAGGGCGGTGACATCGTCTCTGCCGAACTGCTGGCCCACAAGCTGGAAGAAGGCAAGGAACAGCCGTTCACCCTGCTGACCAGCCAGCCTGCCCACCTCTATGTGGCCCAGAGCGGTCTGGTCGGTCGCGATGGTCCGGACAGCCAGGCCCAGGGTCGTCCCACCTATGAAGCCGCCCAGACCAGCTATCAGCTGGCCGATGGTCAGGATCAAGTCGTCGTTCCGATGACCTGGACCGACAGCAAGGGCGTGGTCTTCACCAAGGAGTTCGTGCTCAAGCGCGGTGATTACGCCGTGGGCGTCGACTACAAGATCGACAACAAGTCTGCCGAGCCGGTCCAGGTACAGTTCTACGGTCAGCTGAAGCAGACCATGACCACGCCGAAGGATCAGGAAGGTCATGCCATGGTGGCCAGTGCCTACCGTGGTGGTGCCTTCTCCAGCGAAGACTCCCGCTACAAGAAGTACACCTTCGACGAGATGAAGGATGCCGACCTGAACAAGACCACCCAGGGTGGTTGGGTCGCCATGCTGCAGCACTACTTCGTCTCTGCCTGGGCTCCGAATGCCAACGACACCAACAGCTTCTACAGCCGCGTGATCCCGGGCAAGGACCAGGCCATCATCGGCTACAAGGCGCCTCTGGTTGACGTCGCTGCCGGCCAGCAGGCCGAAGTGAGCGGCAAGCTGTGGATCGGTCCCAAGCTGCAGGATCAGATGGCCAAGGTGGCAAACCACCTGGATCTGACTGTCGACTACGGCTGGCTCTGGTTCATCGCCCAACCGCTGCACTGGCTGCTGACCGTGTTCCACGGTTTCGTCCAGAACTGGGGTCTGGCCATCATCATGCTGACCCTGCTGGTGCGCGGCATCATGTTCCCGCTGACCAAGGCCCAGTACACCTCCATGGCCAAGATGCGCATGCTCCAGCCCAAGCTGGCTGCGCTCAAGGAACGCTTCGGTGACGATCGCCAGAAGATGTCCCAGGGCATGATGGAGCTGTACAAGAAGGAGAAGGTCAACCCGCTGGGCGGCTGCCTGCCCATCCTGGTTCAGATGCCCATCTTCATCGCCCTCTACTGGGCACTGATGGAGTCTGTCGAGCTGCGCCACGCGCCGTTCGCCCTGTGGATCACCGACCTGTCGGTGAAGGACCCCTTCTTCGTGCTGCCAATCCTCATGGGTGCCTCCATGTGGTATCTGCAGAAGATGAGCCCGACCACCATCACGGACCCGATGCAGCAGAAGGTGATGCAGTTCATGCCGATCATCTTCACCTTCATGTTCCTCTGGTTCCCGGCAGGTCTGACTCTGTACTGGCTGGTGAGCAACGTCATCTCCATCATCCAGCAGACCATCATCTATCGTCAGCTGGAGAAGAAAGGCCTGCACTCACGCAACTGATGCGCAGCCCATCTTTCCTGATGACAAAAGAGGCGGCCTTCGGGCCGCCTTTTTTATTACAATGTCCCCCACCCTCTTACTCATTCAGCCAACCAGCGAGTCAAGCAAGATGACAACAGATACCATCGTGGCCCAGGCCACCGCCCCCGGCCGTGGCGGCGTCGGCATAGTCCGCGTCTCCGGCCCTGCCGCCGAGCGGGTCGCCGAGATAGTGCTCGGCAAGCTCCCCAGGGTGCGTTATGCCGAATATCTGCCGTTCAGGGACGAGCAGGGCCAGGCGCTGGATCAGGGCATCGCCCTGCTGTTCAAGGCCCCCAACAGCTTCACTGGCGAAGACGTGCTGGAGCTGCAGGGCCATGGTGGCCCCGTCATTCTCGACATGCTGATCCGCCGCATCCTGCAGATCGACGGCATCCGCCCCGCCCGCCCGGGCGAGTTCAGCGAGCGCGCCTTCCTCAACGACAAGCTGGATCTGGCCCAGGCCGAGGCCATCGCCGATCTCATCGAAGCCTCCAGCGAGCAGGCCGCCCGCAGCGCCATGCACTCCCTGCAGGGGCAGTTCTCCGGCAAGGTTCAGCAGTTGGTGGAGAGCCTCACCCGGCTGCGCATCTATGTGGAAGCGGCCATCGACTTCCCGGATGAAGAGATCGACTTTCTCTCCGACGGCAAGGTGGCGGGTGACCTCTACGCCATCATGTCCGAGCTGGACGACGTGCGCGGCGAGGCCAAGCAGGGTGCCCTGCTGCGAGAGGGGATGAAGGTGGTGATCGCCGGTCGCCCCAACGCCGGCAAATCGAGCCTGCTCAACGCCCTCGCAGGCCGCGAGTCCGCCATCGTCACCGAGATCGCCGGTACCACCCGCGACGTGCTGCGCGAGCACATCCATCTGGATGGCATGCCGCTGCACATCATCGACACCGCGGGCCTGCGCGATACCCAGGACAAGGTGGAACAGATCGGCATCGAGCGCGCCTGGGCCGAGATCGAACAGGCCGACCGGGTGCTGTTCATGGTGGACGGCACCACCACGGATGCCGTCGACCCCCACGACATCTGGCCGGAATTCGTTGATCGGTTGCCAAAAAACATCGGCCTCACCGTGGTGCGCAACAAGGCGGACCTGACCGGCGAGGATCTGGCACCGAGCCAGGAGCAGGGCCATGCCGTCTATCGCATCTCCGCCAAGACCGAACTGGGGCTGCCCGCCCTGCGCGAGCACCTGAAAGCCTGCATGGGCTTCCAGGGCAACACCGAAGGGGGCTTCATGGCCCGCCGCCGCCACCTGGACGCCCTGGAGCGCGCCGCCGAGCGGCTGCTGGTGGCCAGGGAGCAGCTTGAGGTCTATGTGGCTGGCGAACTGGTGGCCGAGGAGCTGCGCCTGGCCCAGGAGTCCCTGTCCGAAATCACGGGCGAGTTCAGCTCCGACGATCTGCTGGGCCGCATCTTCTCCAGCTTCTGCATCGGGAAGTAATGTGGTGAAAAATCAGCAATAAAAAGCAGCCAGTGAGAACATAAGTAATTGTAAATATTGGATTTTGTTTTTTTCTGGCTATTCTTGCCTGATCTTGTTTCGTGAGAATTTACCCCGAGAGTACCCCGAAGTAACCTCTTGGGGTACTTTTGGGGGACACTTATGAAGATCAGCATCGAATACCGCGCACCGGACGCCGAAGGCAAGCGCGCTCTGCGCCTAACCTACTACGCCGGCTCCTACCTTGACCCAACCACGGGCATCCGCAAGCACAAACGCAGCAGAGAGACCCTGGATCTCTTCCTGTACGACAAGCCGCGTACCCCAGCACAGCGGCTCCACAACAAAGAAACCCAGCGAGCAGCCGAAGCCATCCGCGCCAAGCGACTCTTCGAGTACGAGACTGGTAAACACCATCTGGATTTCTCGAATGCCTACAAGGCCAGCTTCTTCGAGTGAAGCGCCCCTGGTTTTCTAGACACTTTGTTGCTGAAAAATAAACTGCCTTTCAAACTCTACCGGCGACAGCCCATCATTGGAACCATGACGCCTGATTGGGTTGTAAAACATCTCGATATAATCAAACACATCGCTGCGGGCTTCGTCTCTTGTCGCGTAAATCCTGCGCTTGATCCGCTCCCGTTTGAGCAACTGAAAGAAGCTCTCGGCGACCGCGTTGTCGTGACAGTTACCCCGTCGGCTCATGCTGCAACTCAGGTTGTGGGCCTTCAGAAAGTCTTGCCATTCACCACCGGTAAACTGGCTGCCCTGATCCGAATGCACCAGTACCGGCTGCTTGGGTTTGCGCCGCCAGACGGCCATCAATAACGCATCAACCGCCAAGTCTGCCGTCATGCGTGACTTCATCGCCCAGCCGACGATCTGGCGAGAGAACAGGTCGAGCACCACCGCCAGGTACAGCCACCCTTCTTGAGTGCGAATGTAGGTAATGTCAGTCACCCAGGTGATGTTGGGGGCTGGCACCTTAAACTGACGTGCCAGCGTGTTTGGGGCAGCTTGCGTGCTCTTGCCTCCATAATGCCCCTTGCGGCGTTGATAGCCCGTTTGCGAACGCAGTCCCTCCCGCTTCATTAATTTGGCCACACGGTGCTTGCCGCAGGCTTCCCCTGCGCCACGAAAGTCGCGATGGATCTTGCGATAACCGTAGACAGCACCACTTTCCAGCCAGGATTGCTTGACCAATCCGGTCAGTCGTTCGTCCTCCTGCTGTCGTGGCGATGTGGGCTGTTTCAACCACGCGTAGAAGCCACTTCGGTGAACCCCCAGGGTCTGGCACAGGGTAACGACACTGTACCGGTCGAGTCGGGAGGTTATGAACGCGTACCTTTCCTTGACTCGCTGGCAAAGTACGCGGCGGCCTCCTTTAGAATATTGCGCTCCTCGGTGACCTGGCGCAGTTCAGTTTTCAGGCGGCGGATCTCGGCTTGCAAGGCAGACTCTTCTATCTGCTGGTCAGCAGGCTTACCGTACTGCTTGAGCCATGCATACAGGCTGTGGCTGGATACCCCGATGGCACGTGCAACGTCAGCCACCGGCCGCCCGCGCTCGGTGATTTGTTTAACGGCTTCGATTTTGAATGTTTCTGGATAACGCTGACGGGTCATAACACCTCCAATAGTTGCCTCATTTTAAGGCTGTGAGGTGTCTAGGGAACTGGGGGCGATTCAA
>NZ_JBFODC010000034.1:0-23186 GCF_040908105.1 Aeromonas sp. R7-2
TTATGAGCCCGACGAGCTACCGAGCTGCTCCACCCCGCGTCCGAATTGTATTGCCACCACAAAAAGCAGAGCAGTTGCTTCTTGCTGTCTTCGTCCCCACCGCAGCGCTATGCGCTTGCCATGGATACAAATAGTTGGTTGCGGGGGCCGGATTTGAACCGACGACCTTCGGGTTATGAGCCCGACGAGCTACCGAGCTGCTCCACCCCGCGTCCGAATTGTATTGCCACCACAAAAAGCAGAGCAGTTGCTTCTTGCTGTCTTCGTCTCCACCGCTGCGCTATGCGCTTGCCATGGACACAAATGGTTGGTTGCGGGGGCCGGATTTGAACCGACGACCTTCGGGTTATGAGCCCGACGAGCTACCGAGCTGCTCCACCCCGCGTCCGAGGTCGCCCATAATAGGCGCCAACGCTGAGATTGCAAGTAAATATCCTAAAAAAAGTTTATTCGGGGATTAAACCGTCACATACTGCGCTCTTTTGCAACAAATCGCAGTTTTTTCAGGCAGCTAGCGATCTCTCGCCCCTCAGGCCCCTCCCCGCGCTCCCCCCCACTTGCCCCTCTTTGCCATAAAAAAAGCCCGCACAACAAGGTGCGGGCGGGAGGATGCGCCGGGATCAGGCCAGCTGGTGCAACACGCTGGTCGCCGCAATCTGGGCGATGATGAGGCCGCACAGGGTCACGGAGACCACCACGGGGGCCGTCTCCTGCTGACGGTAGATGGGGCTGAACCAGAGCAGCAGGGCTGCGACCAGCAGGCCGGCCTGGGTCACTACCCCGGGGATCAGCGGGTCGAGCCCGGCGCTGCTCCCCTGCCAACCCACCAGCACCGCCAGCCAGATAAGACTCAGGATGGCGGAGACCAGCCCCGCCAGGGGCAGCAGCAGATTGAAGGCTTGCAGGCGGTGGCGGGCACGCAGCAGCATCAGGTGGGCAAAGGCCGACCCCAGCAGCACCATCTGCAGCAGGCCGCCGAGCCAGCCCTGGATCTGCATCAGACCCAGCCCGTAGAGGGCGAGCGGCATGGCGGGCAACCACAGCAGGGTGGCGGGGATGGCGCGCTTGCCCTCCAGGCGAGACTGAAGCAGGGAGATCACGATACCGAGCACCAGGGCGGCCCCCCCGCTCCAGATGAGCCAGCCCGCAACCTTGGCCTCCACCGCCAGCATCAGAGAGAGCCCGGTGATCACCCAGACCGAGAAGAGCTGGGTAGTGATCCGCGAGCGCTGGCCCGGGCAGAGATCACCGCGCCACAGGACGAGCCCCACAGCGATCTGGGCCCCCAGAGCCATCAGACCGGTCAGGGGAAAGAGCCAAAAAGGAAGTTGGACGAACATAGGGTCTCCGGCAGCAGTCCGGGTGCGGGTGCACCCATCACAGGGTAAGGAAGGACAAGAGGCAGGGAGTATATCCAAACTCCCTCCGTCTTCCCAACGTCGCCAGTCAGCTTTGTCCCCGGGCAAGGGCAACCACCCGGGCAAACATCTGCTTGAGCACAGGGGGAATGTGCTCGCTGCCGAGGCGCTCCGCCTCCTCCACCACCGCCAGGGCCATGCCTGGCTTGCTGCGATGGTGGATCGCCTTGGCGATGATGCGCCCGGCGTTGAGGGTGGAGCGCCCCCCGACCCCCGCCTCGCGCCGGAACACCCCCTCGAACCCGTTCTGGTAGAGGTAGTGCTCTATGTCTGCCGCCGGCAACTGGGTCAGCCGATCCCGCTCGCGCTCCCCCTTGAGCAGGGAGCGGGCGGAGCTTGCATACTTGGCACCCGCCTCGTCACCGTCGGTGAGCAGGTGCCACTCTATGCCAAAGTCCCGGGCCACCTTGATGAGAGGAGCCTGGCCGCACTGGGCGAACTCGATGATGCGCACCCCCTCTGCCCGCAGGCTGTAGCCGCAGATCTGGGCCAGCTCCGAGAGCAGCCAGATCTCGGTCTCCCCTTCCACCAGCAGCCAGCAGCGGGCAAACATCGACATGGGCCTGTTGATGCGCACATGGAAGGCAATCTTGCGCAGATCGTCGCTGCTGTAGCGCTCCCCTCCCAACTGATGGCAGAGGATGTCCTGCTGGCGGCGCACCAGACGGCGCACCTGATTGAGGGGCAAGGAGGAGAGCAGGTCCCCCGAGTTGGTGGTGAGCAGCTTCTGGCCGGGCAACTGCTCCAGCAGACCCCAGGCCAGGGCCAGCATGGTGGGATGCAGGCGACTCTCTGGGTCTTCCAGCATCAATATGGGTCTGGCCCCCTCCTCCAGCTCCCGGTTGCCTCGGGCGTGGAGCAGCATGGCTGCCATGCCCGCCATGGCCAGTTGCAGCGCCCGGTTGTCCGCATTGCGCAGCAGCACCTGCAGGTTGCCGGGATTGCGCAGGGTCATGGGGCGATTGACGATATCCCGCTGGCTGCGAGGCTTGTGCTTGATGGGCGCCAGGGCGCTGAAGTAGTGCTCCATCAACTGCTGCACCGCCTGCAGCGCCTCCTTGAGTTCTGGCTCGCCGATGCGCTGTGGCTCGTCGGTGAGCTTGCCGGCCAGCTCGTCCAGCCGCTGCTCGCACAGATCCCCCCAGGGCAGCCGCTCGATGCCCTCCCGGGCGGTACGGGCATCCCGCAGCCTGAACACCGGGTTCATGGTAATGAGCAGACGCACCAGCGCTTCATTGTTGTCGATGGCCAGGCTCTTGCCGATACCGTCGAGAAAGTCGTGGGTGGTGAGCACGCTGCCATCGTCCTGCAACTCGGCACTGGCACGATAATGCACCCGGTGGAACTTGTCCTTGTGGGGGATCCAGGCCGCCCCGAGGCGGGCCAGACGGCGGGAGTGCTGGCACATCTGGGGACGATACTCGCTGAAGGTGAGCACCAGTTGCAGCGTGCGCGAGGGTTCGAGCTCGGGATCTTCGGGCCGGTGAAAATCATCCTGACCAAATTGATAGGGCTCGGCATCCCCCAGCAGGCACCAGAGGGCCCGCAGCAGGCTGGATTTGCCCCAGGCGTTTTCGCCGATGAGCACAGTGGTGTTGTCCAGCCCGAGGGAGAGGCGATTTATTCCGCGAAAACCTTTGACTTCAATGCGTTCCAGAAACATGCGGCCATATCCAGTCCATCCTGATGGCGCAATAGTGGCAAAGTTGCCGGAAAAATCCTATCGGGTTACGGCGTTTTCAGCGGGAACTGTGAGGAACGAGCGGTTCGGGCGGCGTCGGCTGGGTGACGCGATAGAGGGGGGCATTCCAGTGGTTGAACCAGAGGTGGCGGGTACGGGTCTGACGTTTGCGATGATTCAAGGGCAACTCCTGTGCAGGTTGAAGGAACGAGGTTCCCCCTCGTTGCCAACCAATCTGCCGCCTATCTGTGACAGGAGAATGACAACTGGGCTCGCCACTGGCCCGGGCTCAGGCCGAACGCCTCCCGAAAGCGGTTGCCAAAATGGGCCTGGGAGGAGAAGCCGCACTGGGCGGCGATGCTGGCCAGGGGCTCGCTTCCCGCCAGCAACTGCTTGGCCCGCTTGAGCCGCAGCCCGAGCAGGTAGCGGTGGGGCGGACAGCCCAGGCTCTGCCCGAACATCCGGGCGAAGTGGTATTCGCTCAGACCCGCCTCCCGGGCGAGCTCTCCCAGGGTGACCGGCTCGGCCAGGTGAGCCTGCAGATACTCCTGTACACGGCGCACCACGGCGGGGGCCAGGCCGCCGCGCACCTCCGGCAGCGCCGGGGCCTCGCGGGTGTGATGGCGATAGGCGTGCAGCATCAGCATCCAGGCGCCGTGGGAGAGCGCCATGCGATCGATGCCGTGCTGCCAGTCCAGCTTCATCAATTGCCCCTGCACCAGGGCCGCCGCCTGGGGATCGTCGATGAAGGTCTTGTCTTCCAGTTGCAGATGACGTCCCTCCTTGTCACACGCCTGTTCGGCGATACGGGTGAAGTGGGCGGGGGTGAAGTAGAGATGGAAGAAGCGAAACTCCTCGCGCACCAGCCACTCGGATCTGTGGTGATCCGGCATGATGCACACCTTGCCCGCACCGCCATGGCCACCGGGGCCGTCCAGCCGCTCGGTCTGCTCGCCCCCCTGCAGGTAGACACTGATGGTGTGGTTGCCCGGCTTGTGGTAGCGGGTTTGATCGTAGCGGTTGCACCAGCTCGCCACCCCGAGCCCGGGCTCCAGCCAGCAGGAGTCCTCCAGTCTGGCACCGGTGCTCACCAGGGCATCAAAGACCCCCGCCTGTCTTGTCTGCTGCATGGCATGCTGCACGCTTGCCTCCCTCTTTGGCACTTGCCGCCCCTTTCCTGTCGCCATCTTATCGCGCCTCATGGTCAAAGGCTGCGCCTCCGTTGAAAAAACCGCAAGATGGTGCAAGCCGGCGCCCCGCCTCCCGGTTCATGCTGATCACATCATCTTCTCTTGATGGGATCACACCATGAATCTGATGCTCTATGTTTCCACCGTCCTCATCTGGGGCAGCACCTGGATTGCCATCGCCTGGCAGCTCGGCCCCATCCCCATCGAGGTCTCGGTGCTCTATCGTTTCGCCCTGGCGGCCCTGGCCCTGTTCGCCCTGCTCACGGTGAGCGGCAAGTTTCCGCGCCTGCCCTGGGCGGGCCAGCGTTATGCTGCCCTGCTCGGCGCGTTGCTCTTTTCCACCAACTTCCTCTGTTTCTACCACGCCACCCTCTATATCCCGAGCGGTCTGTCGGCGGTGATTTTCGCCAGCGCCAGCATCTTCAACGGCCTCAATCTCTGGCTGTTCGAAGGAAAACGACCGGGCCTGCGCTGGCTGCAAGGATCGTTGCTGGGGCTGCTTGGCACCCTGCTGCTCTTCTGGCCGGTGCTGGCGGATGCGCAACTGGGTGCAAACGGCTGGAAGGGCTTGCTCTTTGCCTGCGCCGGCACCCTCTGCTTCTCCCTGGGCAACCTGGTCTCTGCCCGGGGACAGCGCCAGGGCTATCACGTATTGCAGATGGTACCCTGGGGCATGGTCTACGGCGTGGCGCTGCTGCTGGGCTGGGTCACTGTACTCGGTCAGTCACTCACCCTGCCCACCGACCCGCGCTACCTCGCCGCCATGGTCTATCTGGCCATCTTCGGCTCCGTCATCGCCTTCACCGCCTACCTCACCCTGGTGGGGCGCATCGGTGCCAGCAAGGCGGCCTACGCCACCGTGCTCTTCCCCCTGGTGGCCCTCACCCTCTCCACCTTCTATGAAGGCTTTGTCTGGCAGACGGTCTCCATCGTCGGCGTGGTGGTGAGCCTCATCGGCAACCTGGTGATCTTCGCGCCCCCCGTCAAGGCGTGGCGCTGGCCGCTATCAAGGGCCGCAAACGGTACTTGCCCCTGATGCCACCAGCCCCTAAGGTAACCGCGTCCAACACACGAGGAGGGAGGACGCATGTTACTGGAAGGGCTGGAGACACTCTGCCTGCTGGCAAGCGAGGGCACCATGGCCAAGGTTGCAAGCCGCCTCTATATCAGTCAGTCGGCGGTCAGCAAGCGCATCGCCCAGCTGGAGCAGCGCCTTGGCAAGAAGCTCATCGAGCCGGATGGCCGTCATATCCGCCTCACTCCCCAGGCCCGTGAACTGCTCGCCCGGGTAGCCCCGAGCCTCGCCGAAATGAAGGGGGTGCTGGCGGACAGCCAGATCCTCACGGATCAGACCCCTCTGTCCATCGCCTGCTCCGAAACCCTGCTGGCGGGCTACCTCGCCCGCTTCATGCACGCCTACCTTGAACGGGATCCCCACATTGCCCTCTCTACCCACCACACCCCGGTCATTCTGGCCCGGGTGCGCGGCGGGGATGCCCTGCTCGGGATCTGCGCCGGTCGCCTGCCGCCGGGCCATGGGCTGTGTGCTGAACGGCTGCTGGAGGAGCCCTTCTATCTGGTGGGGGACGCTCTGGATGAGGCGGCGCAGCCGGATCACCAGGGCACCTTGCAAGAAACTGTGACCAGCAAGCAACTGGCTGAAGGCGACGTGAGTAAGGGGATGCAGGGCAAGGTGCGCAAGATCCTGACCATGGATCTGGAGAACCCCTCCAACCGCTATCTGCGCGAGCCCCTGGCCGCCCTCGGGCTTATCCCCGCCATGGAGCTCGATTCCTACCTGGCGCTGATCGAACTGGCCAAGGCAGGCATTGGCCCCGTGCTCCTGCCCGCCGGCCTGCTGGCGCTGGTGGGTGAGCAGGGGACACAGGCACGCCCCCTGCCGGGGCTGGGCCGCCCGCTCCACCTGGTCTATCGGCCAAACAGCCTCAAGCGCGATCGCATCGCCCGCCTGGTGCAGGCGCTGCAAGCCCATTTCCGGCAACTGACGGCACAGGGCTGAAACGCAAGAGGGCCCGATCTGCGATCGGGCCCTCGTCATGGGGGGGGACCGGCTCAGTCCAACCAGGCAAAGAGCTCGGGGTACTGGCTCCACACCAGCTTGGCGGACATCACCAGGGAGACGGTCACCAGCAGCGGCTTGATGAGCTTCACCCCTTTTTTGAGCACCAGCTTGGAGCCCATGCGCGCCCCGATGAACTGCCCCAGCGCCATGCACAGCCCCACGCTCCACACCACCTTGCCCCCCAGGGTGAAGAAGAGCAGGGAAGCGATGTTGGAGGTGAAGTTGAGCAGCTTGGTGTGGGCGGTGGCCCGCGCCATGCCAAAGCCCGCCAGGGCCACGAAACCGATGGCAAAAAACGACCCCGTGCCCGGCCCGAAGAAGCCGTCATAAAAGCCCACGCCCCCGCCCACCAGCAGGGCGAACGCCATGGGGGTGAGGCGGCGCTGGCTCTCCGCATCGCTCACCCTGGGGGAGAAGTAGAAGTAGCAGGCAAACGCCATCAGCAGGAAGGGGAGCAGCCGCTCCAGGATGGCGGCATCGATGGTCTGCACCGCCAGGGTGCCGATGGCCGCCCCGATGAAGGTGCAGATGACCGCCGGCCAGATGATGGCCCACTCAAGGAGCCCCTTGCGGGCATAGAACCAGGTGGCGGAGAAAGAACCGAAACTGCTCTGCAACTTGTTGGTGCCAAGCACCAGGGCTGGCGGCATGCCGGTGGCCAGCAGGGCCGGCACCGTCAAGAGTCCCCCGCCCCCGGCGATGGCATCGATAAAGCCGGCGATGAGGGCCACCCCGAACAGGGCGACCAGGGTGAGCAGTTCCAGTTCCATCCATAGACCTCGTGTGATTGGCGGCGCCCGGCATGGCCTGGAGCCTGAAGGAGTCAACAGGTCGCTATCCTAGCGAGGGCAGGCTCATGAAGCCAACGAAACAATGGCAGCCAACTAATTCCTTATTTTCATCAATCAGCGTGCGAGAGGGTCTGTGCTTTGATAACCGCCACCCCCTGCAACAGGGGCGCTTCATCAGCGCCGGGCGCACGGCTTACCCGGCCAGCCATGTAGCGGCTGCTGATGAGGATTAATCCAGAGCGCAGCTCTGGGCTTTGATAACCGCCAGCCCCTCCAGCACGGGCGCTTCATCCGCACCGGGAGCACGGCTCACCCGGCCAGCCATGTAGCGGCTGCTGATGAGGATTAATCCAGAGCACGGCTCTGGCCCTTGATGGCCTCCAGCCCCTGCAGCAGGGGTGCTTCATCAGCGCCGGGAGCACGGCTTTCCCGGCCAGCCATGTAGCGGCTGCTGAGAATTAATCCAGAGCGCGGCTCTGGCCCTTGATGGCCTCCAGCCCCTCCAGCAGGGGCGCTTCATCAGCACCGGGTGCACGGCTTACCCGGCCAGCCATGTAGCGGCTGCTAAAGAGATTGAACCAGAGCTGCAGCGCCTGTCCCGCCCGCAGCTCCCCGGCCACTTCCAGCACGCAGGCGGCCACCTCGGCGGTGCACAGGTGCTCGTCGCTGTGGGCGACCCGCATGCCGTAGGTGGAGAGCGCATCCGGCTTGATGGCGAGTACAGGGAAGCCGTCCAGATAGGGACTCTTGTTGAACATCTTGCGCGCCTCGGGCCAGGTGCCGTCCAGCAGGATGAACAGCGGCTTCTTGCCGGGGGCCAGTACCACCTCGCCGGTCAGGCGGTCGGGCGCTTTCTCGCAGGCGGGAAAGACCACATAGGGCTGCCAGGCGGGATCCGTCAGCAGGGCCAGCAGCTCGGGATGGGGTTCGGTACGCGACCAGAGAAAGGCCCAAGTGGAATCCGGCAGCACGTCGGCGATGAGGCGCCCGGTATTGGAGGGCTTCATGGGCTCGCTGTCATACATCATGAGGCAGAAACCGGCCTCGGCCTTGAGCGCCGGGCGCCAGTCGCAGGCACACCAGTCGTGGCGCAGCTGGCAGGCATCGCAGCGTGGCACGCTGCCGCCACGGGCAAGAAAGGGTCGGGTCGAGACGCTCTTGCGCCAGATGCGCAGGCGGTTGACGGCGTGATCGGGGATGGGCTTCATGGAACGCGGCTCTGACGGTGCCTGTGGCGGGACAAAAGGGGGCTGATTGTAACGGCGCGCCCTCCTGGCGGCAAGGCTTGCCAGGCGGCGCCCTGCCCCCTTCCCTCCCCGCGTTCTGCCCGCCTCGCCCCCATGAAAAAAGGGGCCCTGAGGCCCCTACTCACCATCCGTTGCAACCGGGTCTGGCGACGTCAGACCGCCTTTCGCAGGATCTGCTCCAGATAGTGCGCGAAGCTGTGGCCGTGGTGCTCCAGCAGTTTCGGGAACATGGAGATGGAGGTCATGCCTGGGAAGGTGTTGATCTCGTTGAGCAAAATCTCCCCCTCTTCGGTCAGGAAGAAGTCGATGCGCGACAGATGGGTCAGCTTGAGCTGACGGAACGCCTTGAGCGCGTACTCGTGAATGGCGTCAGCCTGCGCCTGAGTCAGTCCCTCGGCCTTGAGCGCGGTCTCGGTGTGACTGGCGCTGCTGTACTTCTCTTCATAGGTGTAGAACTTGTCCTGGGGTACGCAGATCTCCCCCGGATAGGTGGCCACCAGCTCGTCACCATACTGGTAGACCGCCACTTCCAGCTCGCGGGGCTTGACCGCTTTTTCGATCAATACCTGCTCGGAGTAACCGAAGGCATCGGCAATGCCCTTCACCAGGTCTGCCTCGTTGCTGGCGGAGTAGCAACCCACGGAAGAGCCCTGGGAGGCCGCCTTGATGAAGACCTTGCCCCACTTGGCCAGCGCCGCTTTCGCCTCGATCAGGCTCGCCTCGCCCTGCTCGGTCAGGAACAGGTAGGGGGTATTGGGGATGCCGATGGCGGTGAGCCACAGCTTGGTGGTGATCTTGTTGAAGCACACCTTGCTCGCCTCGGCGTCACAACCCAGATAAGGCAGGCCGGCCAGCTCGAGGAAGGATTGCAGATCGCCGGTCTCACCGGGATAGCCGTGGATGCAGGGCACCACGTAGTCCACCGGACGGGCCACGCTGTCGAACGAGAGCAGCTTGTCCAGCCCCAGCTTGCACTCGCGACCGTCGGCGGAGAGCCAGCGGTCGGCAAACATCTCGACCCGGGTCACTTCGATACCGGGCAGGAGCCCAAGCTGTTTTTCGAGGAAATTGGCGCTGCGCAGCGAGACTTCGTGCTCGGAGCCGCCACCGCCGCACAGCAGCAAGACATGCATGTTCTTCATTAGATGTGATCCCTTGGGAGAAGCGGCTTCGTCATCACCATGTCAAACCCAACCGCATGAAAACCGGACGAAGCCAGAAACGAACATAAGTGCGGGCAGTGTAGCAAGGGAGGGGAAGCCTTGTCAGCCGATGGGGCGCACCTCCCCCTGCCCGGGCAGATAAAAGTCTCTTCCTGTGTCAGAAACAGGATGAAATGCGCTCAGCGGGGGGGATCGACCCGCCCGGCGCCATTGCCGTTGACCCGAAACCAGCCGGCAATGCTGTAGCGCTCCCGGCTTGCGGGCAGCACCTCGTGGGGAAACTCTTCAGACAGGAAGAGCACCAGCCGCCCGCCCCGGGGGGAGACATCCATCAGAAACTGCTCGCTGTCGTCATAGACCCGCAATATTCCCCCCGCCTCTGGCTGCCAGTCGTTGTTCAGGTAGAACACCGAGGTGAGCCGGCGGTTGGATCGCCCGGCGAAGGCGTCGCGATGGGTGGCGTAGAAGTCGCCGCTGCGATAGCGGGCAAAGTGAGCCTCGTAGTCGAACAGCCCCAGCATCAACATCTGGTTGGCGGCCAGCCGCAGGGACTCCATCCGAGCCAGATAGTCGGCCACCGGCGCGCCGAGGGAGGCGTCGAGCCAGTGGATCTGATCCCGGCGGATATCGCGGTTGTCCTGATGCAGGGTCTCGCGCCCGATCCCCGCCGGTCGCCACTCGTCCGGCAGGCAGGCCTTGAGGGCATCCACCTCGGCGGCGGTTAAAAAATCATCCACTATCACCCAACCCCGGGTGTAGATGGCATCCATGACGGCTTGATAGTCCAAGATAGGCTCGCAGCGAGGGGAGAGAGTGCGCTTTGTAGCGACTTCGGACCATCGGCACAAACCGGATTGCTTCTCTTGAGAAGTCCCGCCATCAATAGGAGTCTGGGGGGCACAGACGCCCTCCCCCTTGCTCCCCGGCCCTCGGCCCGTTAACGTGCAAGGATTGTCCCCCGGGCGCCTTGTCGCCCCTCTTGCATCAGGAGAAACCATGCCCCTGCCCCTCATCCCCCTGCAACGACTCGATGGCACGGCCTGGTCCACCGCCGATCTGCAGGGCCGTGTCGTGCTGGTGGTCAACGTGGCAAGCCGCTGCGGTTTTACCCCCCAATACACCGGGCTTGAGGCACTCTATCGCCAGTTCAGCCCCCAAGGCTTCGAGATCCTGGGCTTTCCCTGCGATCAGTTTGGCCATCAGGAGCCGGGCGATGCCGAGGAGATCGCCCGCTTCTGCTCTCTCGACTACCCGGTCAGCTTCCCCCTGATGGCCAAATGCGAGGTCAACGGCGCCGGGGCCCACCCCCTCTATCGCTGGCTCAAGGAGCAAAAGCCCGGACTCCTTGGCAGCGAGGCCATCAAGTGGAACTTCACCAAGTTCCTGATTGACCGAGAAGGCCGGGTGGTGGAGCGCTTCGCCCCCCAGACCAGGCCGGAGGATCTGGTGCAGGCCATCGAGGGACTGCTCTGACGGGCGTGCGCCGAGGCGAACCGGGCACCTCTTTGCAGCCCCCTGGCCTTTCCCTGCCGGGATGGCCGTGGCAACCCTGCTCGCGACACGGCTGCTGCGCGTACGCCTCGCATCTGCTATATTACGCGCCCACTGTTCTCTTGTGCGGTCGCTTTGCCGGGCTCAGGCCCAGCCTCGATGGCGACCCACCCTATTTTCCATGTCGTGACGGACCAAGGCTGCCGTCACCCGTTGAGCCCAAGGCTCGGAGTGTCCCTCGAACATGTCATTCAATGAACTGGGTCTGTCACCGCACATCCTGCGGGCCGTCAAGGAGCTGGGTTACGAACAACCCACCCCCATCCAGCAGCAAGCCATTCCCGCCATCCTGGCCGGGCAGGACGTGCTGGGCGGCGCCCAGACAGGCACGGGCAAGACGGCCGGTTTCACCCTGCCCATGCTTCATCGACTGCTGGCCAACCACGGCCGTGGCGGTCGTCGCCAGGTGCGAGCCCTGGTGCTGACCCCGACCCGGGAGCTGGCCGCCCAGGTGGGTGAGAGCATCATCAAATATGCCCACCACCTGCCGTTTCGTACCCTGATCGCCTATGGCGGCGTCAGCATCAAGCCAAACCTGGACGCCATCAAGCTCGGGGTCGACATTCTGGTCGCCACCCCGGGCCGCCTGCTGGATCTGCTGACCCAGGGCGCCCTGACCCTGAGCGCCCTCGAGGTACTGGTGCTGGATGAAGCGGACAGAATGCTCGACATGGGGTTCATCACCGACATTCGCCGCATCATGAAGGCCCTGCCGGAGGAGCGTCAGACCCTGCTGTTCTCTGCCACCTTCTCCAATGACATCAAGGCGCTGGCGGACGATCTGCTCAAGGATCCCACCCTCATCGAGGTGGATCCCAGCAACACCGCCGCAGAGCAGGTAAGCCAGCGCATCATCCAGGTCGATCGGGAGCGCCGCCGGGAGATGCTCTCCCACATGATTGGCCGTGGCAACTGGCAGCGGGTGCTGGTGTTCGTGCGCACCAAGCAGATTGCCGACAGGCTCGCCCAGCAAATGCAGAAAGATGGCCTGGATACGGTCGCCATCCACGGTGACAAGAGCCAGGGGGCCCGCAACCGGGCGCTGGCGGATTTTCGTGAAGGCAAGGTGCGGGTGCTGGTTGCCACCGACATCGCCGCTCGCGGCCTGGATATCGATCAACTGCCCCACGTGATCAACTTCGAGCTGCCCCAGATGGCGGAGGATTACATCCACCGCATCGGCCGCACCGGCCGCGCCGGCCGTGGCGGCGAGGCCATCTCTCTGGTGAGCCAGGACGAGCTGGGTCAGCTCAAGGAGATCGAGGCGCTGATCGGCCAATCCCTGACCGTGGAGATCCTGGAAGGATACGAGCCGAGCGGCAAGCCGAGCCGCCAGACCCTGCCGGGCAGCAAGCCGGTGCAAAACCCGCCCCGCGCCCGTGGCCATGCCAACGCCAAGGGCAAGCCCGCCGCCGGGAAAGGCAAAGGGGATGGCGCCAAGAAGCCTGCCCAGCCTGCGCAAAACAAGTCCCGCAAGCGGGAAGTGGTAGGCGAGGACATCGGTTTCGCCCCTATGCGCCGTCTCCCCAAGGCCCAGCGGGGCGACTATCAGGACAACTCCAGCGAGGAGTGAGGAGGCGCGAGCCAAACCTCCTGAACAACAAAAAACCGCCCTCGGGCGGTTTTTTATGCTCTGGCGCCCTTAACCGGCGGCCAAGGCCATGTGCAGCAGGGGATAGGGCTTGCCCTGGCCATCCAGGGGGGAGCGCCCCGTCACCTCGAAGCCCAGGTGCTGGTAGAAGCCGACAGCCTGGGCATTCTGTTCGTTGACGTCCACGCGAGTCGCCCCCAGACAACGGATGGCGTGGTCCACCAGCTGGCGGCCGACCCCGCCCCCTCTCGCCTCGGGAGCGATGAACAGCATCTCGATATTGCCCTCAGCCACCCCGATAAAACCGACGATCACGCCATCCTGCCTGGCGCAATAAAGGCGCACGGCATCGAAATAGTGTTCGAGGATGAGAGGCTTGAGGGTGGCGATGTCTTCCTCTTGCAGGAAGTGATGGGTAGCGCGTACCGAGGCCTCCCAGAGAGCGATCAGGGCCGGGTAATCCCCGGTTTGTGCTTGTTCTATCTTCATGAATTGTTGGCTCAATTTATGGCAAAAGCGCCGATGCTAAGCCTTGGGGCCGAACCTCGTCAAGGTGCAGCCCTGGGCCTCTGCCTGCTTGATGACAAACCCCTTCTCGATGCCCGCCTTGAAGCCCAGCTTCTCATAGAGGCGATGGGCTTCATCGCGCCCTTCCCCCGAGAGCAGCATCACCTTGTAGCCATCCAGCCCCCAGGCCAGGGAGAGCGCCTGTTCAAGCACCTTCTGGCTCAGCCCCTGGCGTCGGAACGCAGAGGCCGTTACCACGTGCTCTATGATGCCAAAGGGCCTGCCGCCGTTGCTCAGGGTCGGGATCACCCCGAGCTGGCAGGTGGCGGCGAGCTCACCGCCCACCTTCGCCACGATGATCCGCACCTCGGGCCTGGCCAGCAGGCTCGCGAGCGTCTCCCTCGCCATGGAAAGCGGCATCACGGGATCCCGTGGTCTGAGCTCGGCGTAAAGGCTGAGCAAGCCGCCAGATCCTGCTCCCTGCACTCTCTGATCACCACCATGGCAACCTACCTGATCTGCCACTCCTCTTTCGGCTGATCATGCATGACGCCAGCATGGAGTGTGCGCAAGCATAAAGAGAAAGAAGATGCCTCCCCAGGTTGGGAAGGCATCGCGATCAACGGGTCTTGACCGCCTGGAGCAGGACAGAGACATCGGCGCCAACGCGGCGGGTCGCGATGGCTTCGCGAATGGCGCTCTCGCTGTAGCGACTGGCGGGGTAGACCACCACGCAGGCGGTGTCACCGGGAGCGAGGAAGTGGGTCTCGCCAAAGGGGGTGTAGCGGGTGGCGCCAATGCTGATGAGCGCATGGGCCGGGCGCCCCGCCTGGGCCAGCAGCCCCTGGATATGCTCGGCCGGGCCTTCGTCCTGCTGATGGTTGAACTTGTCGATGGCCCACGCCAGCAACTGATCGTGGAAGTAACTGTAATCCACCGCCGCGCTGTCGATCCCGTAGGGGTGCAGCTCCCCGTCCCGCTCCAGATAGCAGGCGATGCGGTAGTCATCGAGCTCGCATCCTGCGGCAAAGTGGGTCAGGGGCAGCAGGTTCGCGGCCAGCCCCTTGCTCTCTTCACCCCAGTTCTTCTTCTCGCTGATCTTTTTGGCATTGGGGCGACGGATGGAGCAGTCGTTGTAGGCGCCAAACGCCTTGGGATGGATGGCCACCACCTGCTCCCCCGCGTACTCCAGCTCGCACCACAGTGCCACCTCGGGTTCAATCTGCACCTTTTCATCCCCGCTCACCGCCGCCTCCGGCAGGAAGATGGCCTCGCCGCTCAGGGGAAAGACCCCGAGCTGGCCGGGATGGTTCGGCACATAGAAGGGGAACAGCGCCTTGGGGGCGACCTTGTCGTCAACCTTGACGGCGACGAAGTCCGCCGCCTCCCCTGCCTGCTCCAGGTGACCGGCGAAGTTGCCCGCCACGCCCAGTCCGATAAAGGGGGTCTGTGAGGTGATCTGCATCTGTGGCTCCACTGGCGCGGCCGGGGCCGCCGCCTCGTTGTCGTTGTCGTTGTTCAGGGCGGAAATACCGCCAAAGAGGGAGCTTATTAGAGCACAGCCCCCGTACGGCGCCCAGCCACCGGGCCACAAGCTGTGCACCAGGGCGGATTTTCCCTCACCATCTGGTCATAAAGTCGGCAGTCGATGCGAAGCTGTGATCCCGATGCTTGGGAGAGCCCGGCACTTTTGCTAGGCTGCCCTATTCATTTGCCGTTCGGGAGCCGTCGCAAGGCCATGACCACCCACTTTCAGGGGCGCTTCGAGGTGGAGTTCAAATACCGCCTGACGGACAGCGCCGCCTTTGTACATACCCTCACGGCCCTCGGCCCCGAGGTGATGATGGCGGACAATCATGAGCAGGACTGCTACTTCGACACGGCAGATGGCGCCCTGGCCCGGACAGAGAAGAGCCTGATCATCCGCACCATGGCCCCCAGCGGCATCCGGCTCTGGATAGTCAAAGGGCCCGGACCCGATCGCTGCGAGGCGGTCAACATCACCGATGCGGACAAGGCGGCCAGCATGGTGCGCACCCTGGGCTACCGGCCGGTGCTGACCATCGACAAGCGGCGCAGCATCTATTTTCTGGGGGCCTTCCACGTCACGGTGGATCACCTGGCAGGCGTCGGTGATTTTGCCGAGCTCGCCATCATGACTGACGACGAGACCGCCCTGCCCGCCTACCGCGCGCAGTTGCTGGCGCTGGCTAGCCGGCTGGGACTGGCGCCCGAGATGCGGGAAACCCGCTCCTATCGCACCCTGTGCGAGCAGCGAGCCCCCCCTTTGACAAGCGGCAACAAGAGGAATCTGCCCATGATCGACAAACTCGCCTGGCTGACCTTCAAGAAGGGACAACTGCTGTGCGCCCGCTCCCACGGCAAGGACATCTACTACATTCCGGGGGGCAAGCGCGAGCCGGGCGAGAGCGACGAGGCGGCCCTCGTTCGTGAAATCGAGGAAGAGCTCGCGGTCATCCTGAAACCCGACACCCTGGCGTTCGCCTGCGAGTTCAGCGCCCAGGCGGACGGCAAGCCGCAAGGGGTGAATGTCAATCTGCGTTGCTACACGGGGGACGCCGACGGCACGCCCGTCGCCTCGGCGGAGATCGCCGAGCTGCGCTGGCTGGACAGCCGCCACCTGGCCGAAGTCTCCCCCGTCTCCCGCCTGCTGTTCCAGTGGCTGGCAGCGCAGGGACTGATCCATTAAGAGACGGCGCACCTGACCGGATGACGATGGCACCGGCAGGAGAGTCCGCGCCCGAGACGTTAATCCCCCACGTGGGCCAAGAGAGAAGATGAGGACATTCAATGGAGATCCTTGAGGTCGAGAGCACCAGAGGCATCAAACCGGCGCTGATCGCCCTGCTGCAAGATTGCGTGGCCAGCGGTGCCTCGGTGGGCTTTCTGCCTCCCCTGCAGGAAGAGCAGGGGCTGGCGTACTGGCAAGGCATCGAGGGGGAGCTGGCGGATGGAGTGCGCAAGCTCTGGGTGGCGTTTGATCAGCACCATCTGGTGGGCGCCCTGCAGCTCTCCCTGTGCACCAAGGCCAACGGGGGCCACAGGGCCGAAGTGGAAAAGCTGATGGTCCACAGCCAGGCCCGTGGCAAGGGGGTAGGCCGCGCCCTGATGAACGCCATGGAGCAAGGGGCCCGGGACGCCAGGCGCACCTTGCTGGTGCTGGATACCCGGGTCGGCGACGTGGCCTCCAGCCTCTATCGCCAGCTCGGCTATCAGGAGGCCGGCCAGATCCCGGACTTCGCCCGCAATGGGGACGGCACCCTCGCCGCCACCCAGTTCTTCTACAAGCAGCTCTGAGGCAGACGGCCTGGCAAGACCGGACAGCGTGCCGGTCTTGCCCCCTCCAAGGCTCGGCGTACATAGGTTTTTGGTTCAATCAGACTCATCGGCAAGGAGCCATCATGATATTGGAAGTCGCCCATCTGCAGATCATTCCCGGCAAGGCCACTGACTTCGAGCAGGCCTTCGCCCGGGCCCAGCACATCATCAGCGCCATGCCCGGCTACCTGGGCCACCAGTTGCAGCGAGCCCTGGACGATCCCCATCACTACCTGCTGCTGGTACAGTGGGAACGGTTGGAAGATCACACCCGGGGGTTCAGGGGCTCCCCCCGGTACCAGGAGTGGAAGGCCCTGCTGCACCACTTCTACGACCCCTTCCCCAGGGTCGAACATTTTCAGGATGCAACACCGATCAGTGCCGCAAGCTGAACCTTGATCAGCCAGTCCCGTCACGGGCTGATCAATGGCGTCAGGCCAGTCGCTCGGCCCTGTGGGCAATCTGCGGATCGGCAAAGGCGCTCTGGGCCGTGATGAGCTGCAGCTCGTAGGCATTCGCCTCCCAGGTCTGTCGCAGCACCGCATCCACCGCGGCGTTGGTGCGCTCGAAGGCACTCACCCCCTCATATCCTGCCTGCAGGTTGGCCAGCATCAGGGCGCTGATGAGATCCCCCACGCCCACCGGCTGGCGCGCGAAATCGTAAAGGGGACGGGCGATCAGATAGTCACCCTCGGGGGTGGCAAGCAGCATCTCGAAACGGCCGGGGACGCTGGCGGCGCGACCCAGGTGCTTGACAAGCACCATCTTCACCCCCCTCTCCAGCAACTGGTGTGCGGCGACCCGGGTCTGGGCCAGGGTTGTCAGATGGACATCGCACAGGGTCTCCAGCTCCAGCAGATTGGGGGCCATGATGTCCGCCACCGGCAGGGCCTGCTCGGTGAGAAAGCGGGTGACGCCCGGGGCGACGATGCACCCCTTCTCCGGATGCCCCATCACGGGATCGCAGAAATAGAGGGCCGCCGGATTGGCTCGCTTCACCGCCGCCACCACCGCCAGGATCTCGTCCCCCTGCTCCGCCGAGCCCAGATAGCCGCTCAGCACCGCATCGCAGCGCGCCAGCACCTCGATATTGCAAAGCCCCTGGCACAAGGCGGCAATGTGGCCCGCCGGCATCGCCATTCCCTGCCAACCCGCCTCGTACTGGGTGTGGTTGGAGAACTGCACCGTATTGATGGGCCACACCTCCATGCCGAGACGGCGCATGGGGAACACGGCGGCACTGTTGCCGGCACAGCCAAACACCACGTGGGACTGGATAGAGAGAATGCGTTTCATCGACACCACCGCACAAGAAGCCTGAGGAAAAGAGGCAATATATCGGATGAAGAGACGGCTCTTCCAGCAATTAACGCCCTGACTCCCTATTTATGCTTCAGCAGGCTTAACCTGCCGCATATTTGACCGCCACGACCCAGTTCCTGCACAACCCTGGAGCCATCTCCCCCGCTGCTGCGGGGTGATAAATGTACCTGGACGCCTCTTGTCTGATGGCATACAAGGTGATTTTTCAACCAACCATAAACAGTCGGGATCAAGGATGAGGTCCGATGGAAAGACGCCAGTCGGCAGTCGGCAGTCGGCAGTCGGCAGTCGGCAGTCGGCAGTCGGCAGTCGGCAGTCGGCAGTCGGCAGTCGGCAGTCGGCAGTCGCAAAATAAGGCAACAAGGGCAAGGGTCAAGGAGACGTCGGAAGATCACAGGACGAACACGGCCTACCCTTGCCTGACACCGTGGCAACGACAAGCCATACGCAGTGGCGACAGCAAGTCACGTCACCAGTGCCGTGACTACAGCGAGTCGCCAGCAGTCGTCAGAGGGAGCGCGGTGCCCTTGGGCGTCTCAATCCCGGGCGAAGTGGTAGACCCAGCCTTCGTCCGGTGCCATCTCCTCCGGCAGGTCCACCAGAGCAGGCAGCGAGGTGACGGCCCCTTCGGCCGCATATTGCAGGGCCATCAGGGCGCAGAGCGCGGCATCATAGGGATCCGTTCCAGGGATGAGGGACGCCGGCAGGTGGGGTTGCAGCTCGGGCCGCACAGCAGAGGCTTTGCCCCCCATTTTGGCCAGGGCGGGATAGACCTCCAGCACCGCGCGCCCGGCAGCCCTCGCCTGTTTTGGCACCAGTTGCAGATCCCCGAGACGCGGCAGCATGGAGAGGGCCAGGGTGGCGTTGTTGCCGAGCCTGTCGAAGGTGGCGGAGAGGGGCTTCTTGCCATAGTGCTGATGGAGCCAGCGCTCGCAATCCCGGTAGGCGTAAGGGTTGTCAATCTCCCGCTGGGGCACGGGAAAGCCGCTCCCCCGCCCCGCCAGCAGATCGGCGAGGGCGCGGGGAAAGGCCAGGGGCGCATCGATGCCGAGAGCAAGGCGCGGGCAGGCCAGCACCTGCATCAGCGCCACCTCGTCTTGCAGGGCCGGGCGCAGCAGGGCATCCAGATCCGGCGCGACCCGGGAGCTCAGGCGAAACAGGGGGGAGATCCCGAGCCAGTGCAGACGCGACTCCCGGGCCTGCCAACCCACCACCGCCACCGCCTGGGCATTGCCCTGCCAGCCCCTCACATCCCAGCCGATGCCGATGGCGTCCATGTGTTCCGTTGTCATGCCCCTGTTACCTCTGTGCAGCCTTGATGGAGCACAGGGTAATGGCTGCCCCTCCTAAAGCAAGGGCAAGTTGGCCCCTAGAAGGATTTCTTGAAGTTGATCAGGGGCAGAATGGGGAAGATGCCGTTCTCGGCGTAGTTGGCCAGGCCAATCTGCAAGCCGTCCAGGTGCTTGGTGGCATTGACGAATCCCAGCTGGAACGTGGTGCGTTCGGCATAATTGACGAAGCCGACGTTGGCCAGGGCATTGCCCTGGGCGATGTTGACCGCCCCCCAGTTGAGCCCCTTCACATTGTTGGTCAGGTTGACGAAGCCCAGATTGAGGCCGGTATCCTGCCCTTCGTGCCAGTTGACGGCGTTGATGGCGACCCCGCCAAACTGGTGGCGCACCCGGCTCGCGCCAAAGAACACACCAAGCTGCAGGCCGGTGAACTGATCCACGTCGGAGAGGGCGAACACCGGCAGATCGATCCCCCTCACCTGGCCGGTGCGGCCGTAGAGGAAGGAAGCCCGTGCCCCTTCCACCTGATTGGACGAGGGCAGGTTGACACCGGGCAGGGAGATCTGGACCGGCGTGCTGGCCTGGGCGACACCGGCGAGGGTCAGGGCACCACAGCCGAGCAGCAGGGCGAACGGTTTCATCGGGGATTCCTTGTGAAGAGGGTGTGGCTCAAGGGTACCAGCGCAGGCCCCGGGGGACGAGGTCCCGGCCCTTTCCCTGCGTCACCTCTCGTCTGAATCCGGGGATGGCTCACTCGGCGGAATGGAAAATTCAAACAGAAACTAACATTTATGTCATTTACACCAAAGGTGGATTGGTTGCAGAATGCTCAAACGTGTGTTTGAACAGAGCAAACAACACGTAACACAGGGATGACGTGCTGTACCCGCAAGAAGGGTCGATTGACCCGCAAAAACAGTGTTCTGCCGAACCGGAGACCCATGATGAATATGGACGTGATCAAGAGCTTTACCGAGCAGATGCAAGGCTTTGCCGCCCCCCTCACCCGCTACAACCAGCTGCTGGCCAGCAACATCGAACAGCTGACCCGGTTGCAACTGGCGTCCGCCAATGCCTACGCCGAACTGGGGCTCAACCAGTTGCAGGCCGTCGGCAAGGTGCAGGATGCCCAGAGCCTGGCGGCCCTCGGCACCGTGCAGCTGGAGAGCGCCAGCCAGCTCTCCCGCCAGATGCTGGATGACATCCAGAAGCTCAGCGCCCTCGGCCAGCAGTTCAAGGAAGAGCTGGATGCCCTGACCGCAGATGGCATCAAGAAGAGCACGGGCAAGGCCTGATAACCCCTGGCTGCCCGTCTTGCGGGCAGCCACATCTCCCCACGACTCGACAGAACGGGCAAGTGCCCGCCCCGGGCGTGGGTGAAGGAGAACACATGAGCCAATCATCTTACGGCCCGCTGTTCGAGGCCCTGGCCCACTACAACGACAAGCTGCTGGCCATGGCCAGAGCCCAGACCGAGCGCACGGCCCAGGCCCTGCTGCAGACCAGTCTGGACGATCTGGGCCAGGTGCTGGAGCAGGGCAGCCAGCAGCCCTGGCAGCTGATCCAGTCCCAGATGAACTGGTGGCAGGATCAGCTCAAGCTGATGCAGCACACCCTGCTCAAGAGTGCAGGCCAGCCGAGCGAGCCGGTGATCACCCCGGATCGCAGCGATCGCCGCTTCAAGGCCGAGGCCTGGAGCGAGCAACCCCTCTATGACTACCTCAAGCAATCCTATCTGCTGACCGCAAGACACCTGCTGGCGGCGGTGGATGCCCTGGAGGGCGTGCCCGAGAAGAGCCGGGAGCGACTGCGCTTTTTCACCCGCCAGTACGTCAACGCCATGGCTCCCAGCAACTTCCTGGCCACCAACCCGGAGCTGCTCAAGCTCACCCTGGAGTCCGACGGCCAGAATCTGGTGCGCGGCCTCGCGCTCCTGGCCGAAGATCTGGAGCGCAGCGCCGATCAGCTCAACATCCGCCTGACCGACGAGTCCGCCTTCGAGCTCGGCCGGGATCTGGCGACCACCACGGGCCGGGTAGTACTGCGCACCGAGCTCTTTGAGCTCATCCAGTACAGCCCGACCACGGCGACGGTGGGCAAGACCCCGGTGCTGGTCGTGCCCCCCTTCATCAACAAGTACTACATCATGGACATGCGCCCCCAGAACTCCCTGGTGGCCTGGCTGGTCGCCCAGGGGCAGACGGTCTTCATGATCTCCTGGCGCAACCCGGGGGTGGCACAGGGGCAGGTCGATCTCGACGACTACGTGGTGGACGGGGTCATCGCCGCCCTGGACGCCGTGGAGGCGGCCACCGGCGAGCGGGAGGTGCACGGCATCGGCTACTGCATCGGTGGCACCGCATTGTCACTCGCCATGGGCTGGCTGGCAGCGCGGCGCCAGAAGCAGCGGGTACGCAGCGCCACCCTGTTCACCACCCTGCTGGACTTCTCCCAGCCCGGGGAGCTTGGCATCTTCATCCACGAGCCCATCATCGCGGCGCTCGAGGCGCAGAACGAGGCCAGGGGCATCATGGACGGGCGCCAGCTGGCGGTCTCCTTCAGTCTGCTGCGGGAGAACAGCCTCTACTGGAACTACTACATCGACAGCTACCTCAAGGGTCAGAGCCCGGTGGCGTTCGATCTGCTGCACTGGAACAGCGACAGCACCAACGTGGCAGGCAAGACCCACAACAGCCTGCTGCGCCGACTCTACCTGGAAAACCAGCTGGTGAAGGGGGAGCTCAAGATCCGCCACACCCGCATCGATCTCGCCAAGGTGAAGACCCCGGTGCTGCTGGTGTCCGCCGTGGACGATCACATCGCCCTCTGGCAGGGAACCTGGCAGGGCATGGCGCTGTTCGGGGGCGAGCGGCGCTTCATTCTGGCCGAATCCGGGCACATCGCAGGCATCATCAATCCGCCGGATGCCAACAAATACGGCTTCTGGCAGAGCGAGGCCGAGGCGGACAGCTCGGCGCAGTGGCTGGCGGGGGCGACCCACCAGAGCGGCTCCTGGTGGCCCGAGATGATGCGCTTTATCAAAGACCGTGACGAGGCAGAGCCCGTCCCTGCCCGGCAGCCTGCCGAGGGGTTGGAGGCGGCCCCCGGCAGCTACGTCAAGGTACGGCTCAATCCGGTGTTTGCCGGCGTCAGGAAGCAAGAAGAGGAACCCGCATGAGTACACAACCCTTTGCCGTGGGCATGAAAGCCAGCCTGACCAAGCGCTTCGGCCCGGCCGAGGTGGCGGCCTTCGCCGGCCTCTCGGAGGATTTCAATCCCCTGCACCTGGACCCGGACTTCGCCGCCACGACGGTGTTCGAGCGCCCCATCGTCCACGGCATGCTGCTGGCGAGCCTCTTCTCCGGGCTGCTCGGGCAGCAACTGCCCGGGAAAGGGAGCATCTACCTGGGCCAGAGCCTCTCCTTCACGCTCCCGGTGTTCGTGGGGGACGAGGTAACAGCGGAGGTGGAGGTGATTGCCCTTCGAAGCGACAAGCCCATCGCCACCCTGGCCACCCGCATCTTCACCCAGGGCGGCGCCCTCGCCGTGACGGGGGAAGCGGTGGTGAAACTCCCTTGAGCGCCAGTGGCCCCCAGAGACACAACCAGCCCGGTCGGGCTGGTTTTTTTGCCTGTGCTCGCCCCTTTTTCGGGGCAATTCGGCCCGGGCCCTTTCCCTGCCCCGCCTAACTGCCTAGAATGAGCCCCCCGCTGTTTCAGCCATTCATCCAGCTAGAGGATTTCCCATGGAGACGTTTCTGCTCGAAGGTCACCCCTTCGTTGCCTTGTGTGACCTGATCAAGCATCAGGGTTGGGCCGATTGTGGCGGTGCCGCCAAGGCGCTGGTCGCCGAGGGCCTGGTGGAAGTGGACGGTCAGGTCGAGACCCGCAAACGCTGCAAGATAGTCGCCGAGCAGGTGGTCAACTTCAACGGCATGAAGGTCGTGGTGAAGGAAGGCGTCAGCCCCGAGATCCTCTGATCCTGACGCCCTGCCACGCAAGCGCTACCCA